>NZ_LBCR01000028.1:0-282489 GCF_001005635.1 Microbacterium sp. Ag1 | reverse complement strand
CCCCACAGACACCCCGACACCGACGCCCACGCCCTCCACCGACCCGGTACAGCAGGCCTACATCGCGGTCTTCCAGCGCCCGGACGATGTCGGTCTCACCGGCGCTTTCAGCGGCATCTCGGAGCCCGAGCTTGCCGACCTGCTCGCGGCCGCGGCGGGCACACCGAATGTCACATTCCCTCTCCTCAACGGCTCGGGACAGGCGCTCGGCCTCGCGGAGCGGCCGTCTACGAACGAGGCGGCCGCCGCATCCCAGCTACTGTCGCCAGTGGTCTCCAGGCTGCCGGGCGTGACCGTGAACGAGATCTCGCTCACCGCGTTCGATCTCGAAGGGGCTCTGCGCGCTGTCCAGGATCAGCGTGTCCGGCTGCTCGACCAGCAGCTTTCCTCTCAGGTCACGGATGTGCAGAAACGCAACGCCCGCGTGGTCACGCTCAACGCGGCCATCACGGCTCTGAACGCATACGTCGCCGGGCCGACTGATGAGTCGCTGGCCACTGCGATAGCGGCCGCACGCCCGGCCGTGGGGTCGCACGTTCTCCTTTCGGCGACGTCGGACTCCACCGAGGTGAGAACGGCCGCTGCCGACCTCGTCGCAACGCTGCGCGTCGAACGCGACGCCGTCACGAACACTCAGCAGACGGATATGCTGCGACTGGCCGGCTTGACCGACAAGCGCAGTGAAGCGGCCGACCTGATGTCCTCATTCCTGACGAAGATGCAGGGTTCGCAGTCGTCGATCATCGGCAACATGCGATCGACCCCGGTATCGCTCGGCACTGTTCGGTGGGACCGCGCCGCCATCACCGGAGGCTTCGACCTCACCGGCGTCACGGACGGGGAGCACCACCTCATCCTCAGCTTCGACGACATCGGCCTCACCGTCGTTGCCGCGGTGACCGTGCAGCGCAATGAACTCGCCGCGACCGGAGGCGAGTTGAGCCCGGCGCTCTGGGTCGGGGCAGCACTGCTCGTGCTCGGAGCGGGCGCACTGATCGGCTCATCGCTGCGGACGCGGCGCCGTACGCGCGTCTGATGCGGTGACACGGGCGGAGGCCGCCGGCGCCATCGGCGCGGGCGGCCTCGGGCGAGCTCGAGCTGGCGATGCTCCCCATCGTCCGCGAGACTTGTCGCGGTCTCCTCACCGGACCGGGCATCGGGACTGACGACGAGAATGACAACGTCGCCCCTCTCCGCTCAACCCCGACGAACCGATCGCTGACGCATACTTTGACAACAACCGGCCAGGCCGTGGTGGCCTTCGTCATCATCAAGGAGAGCTACCTCGCCGCGCACGAGCCCGCGGGCCTCGCGCAGCAGCTGCGCCTGTGGGTCGGCGAGCAGATCGGCGCCATCGCCCGTCCGCGCGACGTCTACATCGTCGGCGAGCTGCCGAAGACCCGCTCCGGCAAGATCATGCGTCGCCTCCTCCGCGATGTGGCCGAGGGCCGCGAGGTGGGAGACACGACGACGCTCGCCGACACGGCCGTGATGAGCATCATCTCGGCGCAGGTGAAGTAGGACGAGCAGCAGGCAAGAGAAACGCGCCTCCCCATCTCGGGGAGGCGCGTTTCTCTTGCGGACACGACGGAGGACGCCGCCGGGACGCATTCAGGCGAGGAGGAACGTCACCTCGACCTCGACCGGACTGCCGAGCGGGAGCTCCGCGACGCCGACAGCCGCGCGTGCGTGGCGCCCCGCATCACCGAAGATCTCACCGAGCACCTCGCTCGCGCCGTTGATGACGGCGGGCTGCCCCGTGAAACCGCCCGCGGATCCGACGAACCCGCCGACGCGGAGCACGCCGCCGATGCGGTCGACACCACCCGCGGCATCCGCCGCCGCGGCCAGAGCGTTCAGCGCACACGTGCGGGCGTAGGTCTTCGCATCCTCGGCGGAGACGTCGGCGCCCACCTTGCCCGTGGCCGGCAGCGCACCGTCGACGAACGGCAGCTGGCCCGAGGTGTAGACGAGGCCCCCGTGCACGACCGCAGGGACGTAAGCGGCGACCGGGGCGGCGACCGGAGGCAGCTCGATGCCGAGCTCGGCGAGGCGGGCGGAGACGCTCATGCCTGGCCTCCCTCGAACTGACGGGCGGCCTGTTCTGCGGCGGCGAGGCCGGCATTCGTCGACGCGTCGGACGTGACGGGGCGCTTCAGGTAGGCGACGAGCCCGCCTTCGGGCCCCTGCACGACCTGCACGAGCTCCCAGCCCTGCTTGCCCCAGTTGTTGAGGATGGCTGCCGTGTTGTGGATCAGCAGCGGCGTGGTGAGGTACTCCCACGTGGTCATGGCACTCCTGTCGATCGGGGCGCGGCACCGGAAATCCGGGGCGGGCTCGTCAAAGGCGGTATTCAGGGAACTCCCCTACGATCAAGCGTATGCCCCAAAAGAATCGCACGGTGAGAGGCGTGCTCGGCGGTCTCGTCGGGCTCGTCGGCCTGAGCGCCGTCGCCGGTCTCCTCGTCACGGCCAGCGTCACCCCGGTGCTCGCGATGACCGGCCTCGCAGGCACCCAGGCTCTCACCCTCTTCGATCAGCTCCCCGAGAGCCTCGACCCGAGCACGCCGATGGAGCAGTCGACCATCTACGCGACCGCCCCCGACGGTTCGCAGGTCGAGCTCGCGTCGTTCTACGAGCAGAACCGCGTGCCGGTGACCTACGAGCAGGTCTCCCCCACCCTCTACGACGCGATCCTGTCGAGTGAGGACAAGAACTTCTACAGTCACGGCGGGGTCAACATCGGCGCGACCGTGAAGGCCCTGGTCGACAACGTACGAGGCACCTCCAGCCGTGGTGCGTCGACGATCAGCCAGCAGTACGTGAAGAACGTGCTGATCCAGAAGTGCGAGCAGGACGTCGACACCACGTCTGACACCTACTCGGAAGACCTCCAGCAGTGCTGGCTCGACGCCACCAACGCGACAGGGGCGAAGGGCATCGAGCGCAAGCTGCAGGAGATGCGCTACGCGATCCAGATCGAGAAGGACTTCTCGAAGAACGACATCCTCCTCGGCTACCTGAACATCGCCAACTTCGGTGGAACCGTGTACGGCATCGAGGCGGCCGCGAACTACTACTTCTCCACGACGGCCGCGAACCTCACGGTCGCGCAGTCGGCGACTCTCGCCGGCATCGTGCAGAACCCGAACACCTACCGGATCGACAAGCCGGAAGGCACGATCACGAACTCCGAGGGCGTGGCGCTGAACACGGCAGCGGATGGGTACGCACTCACGAAGGACCGCCGTCACTACGTGCTGGGTCGCATGCTCGCCGACGGCAAGATCACGCAGGCACAGTACGACGAGGCCGACGCATCGGAGATCACGCCCGCGCTCAACCCCCCGACGCAGGGGTGTGCATCCGCCGGAACCAGCGCGTACTTCTGCCAGTACGTGAAGTCGATCGTCCTGAACGACGAGGCCTTCGGGAAGACGCAGCAGGAGCGCACGGATCTGCTCCGCCGCGGTGGCCTGAAGATCTACACCACGCTGGACTACCGCATCCAGAACCCGGCCGCCGAGAGCATGTCCGAGATCGTTCCCGCCAACGCCGACAACCAGAACTTCGGCGCCGCCGGCGTCTCGGTCGAGGTCGGCACCGGACGAATCCTCTCGATGACGCAGAACACCATGTTCACCGAGACGCCCACCGACGACCAGGCCTACACATCGCTGGTGTTCGCCGGTGACAAGGACCACGGCAACTCTGGGGGCTTCCAGGTCGGATCGACCTACAAGCTGTTCACGCTGATCGACTGGCTCGAGAAGGGCCACTCCGTCAACGAGGTGCTCAACGGAAGCGTCCAGACGAATCTGAGGATCCCCGTGTGCGGCGCCAAGCAGAGCACCGACACGAAGAAGATCGGCAACTTCGGCGGCGGCGGCGGCGGGACGAGCTCGGTGCTGAACTTCACGAGGAACTCCCTCAACAGTGGGTACTTCGCGATGGCGTCGAAGCTCGATGTCTGCGACATCAACAAGGTTGCCGACCGCATGGGTGTGACGCTCGCGAACGGTGGCAAGGTCACCGACGAGAACGTCCCCTTCGATGTGCTGGGACCGAAGAACATCTCTCCTCTCGCCATGGCGAACGCCTATGCGACCGTCGCGAGCGGCGGAAAGTACTGCACGCCTCGCGCGATCGATCGCGTGGTCGGCGCCGACGGTAAAGACCGCGAGTTGCCCGCGTCGTCCTGCACCGACGGCGTGCTGCAGCCCGAGATCGCGGCGACTGCCGCCTTCGCGCTGCAGAGCGTGATGAGCGGCGGTGGCACCGGATCCCGCGCCAACCCGAACGACGGCACTCCCCTCATCGGCAAGACCGGTACGCACGACCGCTGGTCGACCATGATGATCGAGTCCAGCACCAAGGTCACCACCGCCGTCTGGGCGGGTCGCTGGCAGGGTCAGGCCAATATCTACCAGAAGCGGGCCAACGGCTGGAACCTCAACGACATGCGATACCCCCTGGCCAAGGCCGCGCAGGGGGCAGCCAACGCCGCGTACGGCGGAGACGCCTTCCCGAAGCCGGACGGCAAGCTGACCCGACAGCAGCTGACGACGGTTCCGAGCGTCGTGGGCAAGTCCGTCGAGGAGGCGACCGGCATCCTCACCGATGCCGGCTTCCAGGTCTCCGTCGGAGGGGCGGTCGACAGCGATCTCGCCGCCGGTCTGGTCGCCGGTCAGGACCCCACAGGGGAAGCTCCGAACGGCGCGACGGTCACGCTCACGACCAGTAACGGCCAGGGGACGACCGTCCCCGCGAACCTCGTGGGGATGTCGAGAGCTCAGGCGACCGCTGCGCTCGGGGCGGCCGGCTTCACGGACATCGAGTTCGACAACTCGTGCAATCCGCCGACATCCGTCGTGGGCAACTCCGACCCTGCGCCGGGCACTGCGGCCAGCAAGTCCACCGCCGTGCGTGTGACGTGCCAGTAGCGGCACGACGCGGCGCGCACCCGGCCCTCATCGCGCTCGGCGCGGTGGGGGCCGTGGGTGCCGGCGCTGCCATCTGGGGCATCGGCATCGAGCGGTACCTGTTCACCGTGCGCGAGGCCTCAGCAGTGGCCCTCCCGCCCGGCGCAGCACCGCTGCGCATCCTGCACATCTCCGATGCGCACATGGCGCCGTGGCAACATCGCAAACAGGACTGGCTCGCCTCCCTCGCCGAACTGAAGCCCGACCTCATCGTGAACACCGGGGACAATCTCGGCCATGAGAACGGACTCGACGGCATCCGGCGTGCCTTCGCTCCTTTCGCCGGTATCCCCGGCGTGTTCGTGCACGGCTCGAACGACGTGGCAGCGCCGTCTCCGCGGAACCCTTTCCGCTACTTCCTCGGCCCATCCAAGAAGAACCACAAACCGGAGCTGCTCGACACCGACGCGATGGACCGGTACTTCACGGATGAGTTGGGCTGGACCGACCTGAACAATGCCGCAGCACGGTTGCGCATCGCAGGCACCGACGTCGATCTCTTCGGCGTCGACGACGCCCACCGTGACTGGGACCGGCTGGACGCGCTTCCCGACGCGATCTCGGCACTCGGCGCTCGTGACGCGGCGGCGCCCGTCCTCGGCGTCACGCACGCGCCGTATCAGCGGGTGCTCAACGGCTTCACCGATCTCGGTGCCGATGCGATCCTCGGAGGCCACACGCACGGCGGTCAGGTGTGCATTCCCGGGTACGGGGCTCTCGTGGCGAATTGCGACATCCCGCTCAAGCAGGCCAAGGGGCTCAGCACCTGGTCGCACGGCGGACGCACCGTGCCGCTCAACGTCAGCGCGGGGTGCGGACACTCCATCTACGCGCCGGTCCGCTTCGCCTGTCGACCCGAGGCGACGCTTCTCACGCTCACGGCACAGCCTCGGCGCTGAGCACGCCGGGTGACGCAGTTGCTTCCGCCCGGCGAGGCGAAGACGGCACGGACCGCAGCCTTCGGGGCGAGCGCGATGTACCTCCTGATCCCACTGACCTTCTCGGTGCTCGCTCTGCCCCTCGTCAGTGAGGCCACGCGCCCACCGCTCGGACTGGCGGATTGGCCTCGATCCGCCCTCACTCTGCTCGCGGTGTTCATCATCGGTGTCCTGCTGCCCGCGACGGCTCTGCTCCGTGGAATCCGCTCGCTCGTGCGTCCCCCTGCGCGCGTGCTTCTCGCCGCTCTCGCATTCCTGTTCACGCTGATCTGGGGTGTGATCGTCGCGTGGGCCATCGGTCTGGGCGCCAGCGGAGGGAACAGCGAAAGTGCCGTCGGGATGCTGTCCGTGTGGGTGTTGACGACGTCGAATGCCTGGCCCATCCTGGTCACCGCCGGTTGCATGGCTCTGCCACGCGGGCGTGCGCGCCTCATCACGCTCGCGGCATCCACGGGCGGAGGGCTCCTGCTCCTGATCGTCGCGCTCATCACCGTGCGCATCACCGCACAGGTGTGATCCGGCCTCGATTCGGCGCGGGGAGCATTTCCCTGTAGACTCGGAGGGTTGCAAACGGGGTGTGGCGCAGCTTGGTAGCGCGCTTCGTTCGGGACGAAGAGGTCGCAGGTTCAAATCCTGTCACCCCGACCAGTAACACCGGAAGGCCGCCCTCAGGGGCGGCCTTCTCTGTACCGGGACCGTGCACGAAGGGAACGCATGAGCTCTCTGCTCCCGCCGCCGCGCCGTTTCACCCGGGTATGGGCGCTCGTCCTCAGCGTCCCGTTCCTGATCGGCCTCGCCGCCCTCGCCCTCACGCCGTCGAAGGTCGAGGACTCGATGCCGAACCTGCTCGACGTCATCCTCACGACCACACACCGTCTCGGCTGGGAGTGGCTCGACTTCACGCGCCTCGAGATCATCGCGAACGTGCTGGTCTTCGTGCCGGTCGGCATCCTCGCCTTCCTGCTCCTCCCCCGCCGCGTGTGGTTCCTCGCACTGTTGGTGGGACCGCTGCTGTCCGCGATGATCGAGACCGCTCAGCGCGTGGCTCTCCCCCACCGCGCGGCGACCGTGAACGATGTCGTGGCCAACTCCACCGGCGCGATCCTCGGCGTCACCGTCGCGCTCGTCTTCACCCTGCTGCTCGCCCCGAGATCCTCTCAGCGTCCACCTTCTAGGCTGGAGACATCATGACCACGCCCACGCTCGTCGCCTTCGATCTCGATGACACGCTCGCCCCTTCGAAGGGTCTGATCGACCCGAGGATCGCCGATCTGCTGCGCGCACTCCTGCGCACCGTCGACGTCGCCATCATCTCCGGCGGCAACGAGGCGCAGTTCCGATCGCAGGTCGTCGCCCGACTCGGCGATGCGGATGCCGCTGACCTCGCGCGCCTGCACCTGCTGCCCACCTGCGGCACCCGCTACCTCCGCCACGACGGCACGGACTTCGCACCGGTCTACGCGCACGATCTCAGCGACGCAGACAAGCAGGCGGCTCTCACGGCTCTGCGCGAGGAGGCCGAGCGCCTCGGGCTATGGGAAGCCGAGCCGTGGGGCGACATCCTGGAAGACCGCGGATCCCAGATCACGTTCTCGGCACTCGGGCAACGCGCGCCGCGCGAGGCGAAGCACGGGTGGGACCCGACGGGCGCCAAGCGGAGCGCTCTGCGGGACGCCGTCGCCGCACGTCTGCCCGGCCTCGAGGTCCGCTCCGGTGGATCGACCTCCATCGACATCACCCAGGCAGGCATCGACAAGGCCTTCGGCATGCGGCAGCTCGCCGAACACACCGGCATCGCCCTCACCGACATGCTGTTCTACGGCGACCGGCTCGATGAGGGCGGGAACGACTATCCGGTGCTCGCGATCGGCGTGCCCTCCATCGCCGTGGAGGGTTGGGAAGACACCGCCGACAGACTCGACGCACTCCTGCTGACCCTCTGATCCACATGGTGTCGTGCGGCACGCCACCGCCGCATGGTCCTAGCATGGCGTCATGGATGCCCTCCTGATCGTCATCGTCGTCGCCGCGGTCTCCAGTGCGGCCTGCTGGGTGCTCTCCCTGATCACCCGTGACACCTCCTGGGTCGATCGCGCCTGGTCGATCGTCCCCGTCGCCTATGTGTGGATCTTCGTCGCCGGGGCCTTCGTGAACGGCGAGGGTTCGGCACGCGTCGTCCTGATGGGTGTCCTGGCGACGGCGTGGGGAGCCCGGCTGACCTTCAACTTCGCCCGCAAGGGTGGCTACACCGGGATGGAGGACTACCGATGGGCGATCCTCCGAGGACGCATGCGTCCCTGGCAGTTCCAGATCTTCAACCTGCTGTTCATCATCTGCTACCAGATGGCGCTGCTCGTGCTCATCACGCTGCCGGCTGCCCTCGCCGCCCGGAATCCGTCTGCGCTCACCGGATGGGATGCGCTGTTCATCGCCGCGTTCCTCGCGTTCCTGGTCGGCGAGACGATCGCCGACCAGCAGCAGTGGGTGTTCCATCAGCGGAAGAAGAAGGCGGGCGGCACCCTCCCTCCCGGCTTTGCCACGACCGGACTGTTCCGGTACAGCAGGCACCCCAACTTCTTCTTCGAGCAGGCGCAGTGGTGGGCCTTCTACGCGATCGGTGCGACGGCCGCGGTCACGGACGGTGCCGGAGTCATCGGGGGCGTGCTGAACCCGACGATCATCGGTCCCGCGCTCCTCACCGTGCTGTTCATCGGCTCGACGATCTTCACCGAGTCGATCACCGCGTCGAAGTACCCGGCATACGCCGACTACCGCCGCACGACATCGATGCTCGTGCCGTGGCCTCCACGCACGCGATCCGTGGCCACGCAGTCCTGAAGCCGGCGCCGACCGGGTATTGACGCCCAGGCAGGCTCTCAGCTCACGCGGGCCTCCGCGGCGGCGCGTGCGACGGGAACCAGCCTGGTCAGCTGGGTCACGTGCGCGGGCTCGAGCTCGGCGAGGGACGCGACACCCAGCAGGCGCATCGTGCGCTCGATCTCGCTGCGCAGGATCGCGATCGTGCGGTCGACGCCCTGACGTCCACCCGCCATCAGACCGTAGAGGTAGGCCCGCCCGATCAGCGTGAAATCCGCGCCGAGCGCCACCGCGGCGACGATGTCGGCGCCGTTCATGATGCCGGTGTCGATCATGACCGTGAAGTCGTCGCCGACCGCCCGACGCACCTCCGGCAGCAGATGGAAGGGGATGGGCGCGCGGTCGAGCTGACGCCCTCCGTGGTTCGAGAGGACGATGCCGTCGACTCCGGCGTCACGCAGGCGCACCGAGTCCTCGACGTTCTGCACGCCCTTGATGACGATCTTGCCCGGCCAGATGTCGCGGATCACCGCGAGATCGTCGTAGCTGATCGTCGGGTCCATCGCCGCATCCAGCAGCTCCCCCACCGTGCCCCCTGTGGTGCTGAGGGAGGCGAACTCGAGCTTCGGCGTGGTGAGGAAGTCATACCACCACCACGGCCGCGGAATCGCGTTGATGATCGTGCCGAGCGTGAGCTGAGGCGGGATGCTGAAACCGTTGCGCTTGTCACGAAGGCGCGCACCGGCGACCGGGGTGTCGACCGTGAACTGGAGGGTGTCGAAGCCCGCCGCCGCCGCACGACGGGTGAGTTCGTAGGAGATCTCGCGGTCGCGCATGACGTAGAGCTGGAACCAGTTGCGCCCCTGCGGGTTGGCAGCCTTGACACCCTCGATCGAGGTGGTGCCGAGCGTGGAGAGCGTGAACGGGATGCCGGCGGCCGCGGCAGCTCCAGCACCGGCGGTCTCCCCCTCGGTCTGCATCAGGCGCGTGAAGCCGGTGGGCGCGATCCCGAAAGGCAGAGCGGACGGACCGCCGAGGATGTCGACGGTCGTGTCGACCGTGGGAGCCGGACGCAGGATGCCGGGATGGAACTCCACGTCCCGGAAAGCCTGACGGGCCCGGGTGAGGGACAGCTCGCCCTCCGCGGCTCCGTCGGTGTAGTCGAAGGCCGCCTTGGGCGTGCGTCGCTTGGCGATCAGGCGCAGGTCGTCGATGGTGAGGGCCCCCTCCAGCCGTCGCTTGCGGCCGTCGAGCTCCGGCTTCTTGAACTTCATCAGCTCGAGGAGTTCGGCGGGGTTCGGGAACTGGCGCTGCACCATGATGTGCCTCTCAGATCTGGGGGTGGATCTCACGGGTGAGGCCCGTGGACGTGTAGTAGCCGGTGATGTGCGTGTGGATCAGGGACCGCGCGGCATCCACGTCACCGGCATCGATCGCGGCGACCAGCGCGCGGTGCTCGGCACGGAGCCGGGCCGACATCGCCTCCCAGTCCGGGATGGTGGCGACACCCGCCTGCACGTAGGACTCGATCGAGGAACGCAGGCCAGCCATCATCGCGGCGATGACCGTGTTGCCGCTGGCCTCGGCGAGCGAGAGGTGCAGCTGAGCGTCGAGGGCGAGGAACTCCGATGGCGAGAGCAGGGGTTCGTCCATCGCGGCGAGCAGTTCCCGCGCGCGGCTCGTGTCACGCTCCGGTGCGCCGGCCATCGCCACCACCACCGCATCCTCGAGCACCAGACGAGTCCGCACGACATCGTCGAGGGGGAAGCCCTGCGCCGCGACCTGAAGCCTCAGCAGCGCCGACATGCCTCCCGTGGGCGTCGCGATCACGATGGCCCCCGACTGCGGGCCGGAACCGGTAGCGGTGCGGATGAGCCCCATCACCTCGAGGACACGGAACGCCTCACGGACGCTCGAACGCCCGACGCCGAGCTCGGTGGCGAGATCCCGCTCGGACGGCAGTCGGTCCCCCGGGCCGAGGCGCGCGTCGAGCAGGTCGCGTTCGATGTGCTCGAGCACGAGGCGCCATGCGCGTGCCGGCTGGTCCGCCATCGATCCTCCTGTGGTCTGACCACAGAGTATCGCGTGTGGTCAGACCACGCAAACAGGGTCGCCGACACACCCGCTGCGCCGGGCGCGGGTGAGGGCGGCGGGCTCAGCCCAGGCGTCCGCCGGATTCCTCGAGATAGCAGGTGCCGCACAGCGACTCGTAAGTGGTCAGCTCGGGCGACGCCGACCCGGTCGCGCCCTCGTCGATGGCGACCTGGTCGCCGTCGAACACGAAGCGCCCGCCCACGACGCGGCCGTTGAACACGGCCTTCCGTCCGCACCGGCAGATGGTCTTGAGCTCCTCCAGCGAGTGCGCGATCGCGAGTAGGCGCGCGGAACCGGGAAAGGCGTGGGTGAGGAAGTCGTTCCGGATGCCGTAGGCGATCACCGGGATGCCGTCGACGACGGCGATCCGGAAGAGGTCGTCGACCTGAGTCGGGGTGAGGAACTGCGCCTCGTCGATCAGCAGGCACGCCACGTCGCGCGGGCCTTCGGGAAGCAGCTCGTCGTCGGTCGCATGCTGCATGCGCTCACGATGCTTCGCGAACACCCTTCGTGCATCGTCGTCGGGGGCGATGAGGAAGTCGACCCGGCGTGTGACGCCCAGCCGACTCTCGATCTCGGACGCGCCCTTGGTATCGATCGCCGGCTTCGCGAGCAGCACCCGCTGCCCACGCTCCTCGTAGTTGTAGGCAGCCTGCAGCAGAGCAGTCGACTTGCCCGAGTTCATCGCGCCGTAGCGGAAGTAGAGCTTCGCCACGGGACGATCTCAGACGTTGATGCCGAGGACGGCTGCCGTGGCTTCGGTCGACTTCTCCGCGAGCTCCGGGTTCTCGTTCAGCTTCTCACCGAATGTGGGGATCAGGGCACGCAGCTCCGGCTCCCACCCCGGGTACTCGGCCGGGAAGCACTTCTTGAGCAGGTCGAGCATGATCGGGACGGCGGTGGATGCTCCGGGCGACGCCCCCAGCAGGCCCGCGATGGAACCGTCGGCCGCCGCGACGACCTCGGTGCCGAACTGCAGGATGCCACCCTTCTTCGGGTCCTTCTTCATCACCTGGGCGCGCTGACCGGCATCGATGAGGGTCCAGTCCTCATCCTTGGCCGTGGGCATGAAGGTGCGGAGGCTGTCGACCTTCTTGGCGTGGTTCTTCAGCAGCTCGCTCACGAGATACGTGATGAGGTCGGGGTTCTTCACCGCGACCTGCAACATCGGCAGCAGGTTGTGCGCACGCACCTGGGTGACGATGTCGAGCATCGAACCGTTCTTCAGGAACTTCGGGCTGAAGGTCGCGAACGGTCCGAACATGAGGGAGGCCTCGCCATCGACGACACGGGTGTCGAGGTGCGGGACCGACATGGGCGGAGCGCCGACCGACGCCTGCGAGTACACCTTCGCCTTGTGCTGAGCGACGATGGTCGGGTTCGTGGTCTTGAGGAACTGCCCGCCGATCGGGAAGACGCCGTAGCCCTTGATCTCGGGGATACCGGAATTCTGCAGCAGCTTGAGCGCCCAGCCACCCGCACCGACGAACACGAAGCGGGCCCTGACCTCGCTCGGGGTGTGACCGATGCTGTTGCGGTACTTGACCAGCCAGGTTCCGTCCTTCTGCTTCTTCAGGCTGCGCACCTCGTGATTCGTGCGCAACGAAACGCCAGCGTCGGTCAGGTGGTCGAAGAGCTGGTGCGTGAGGGAGCCGAAGTCGACATCGGTACCGGCGGGCACACGCGTCGCAGCGAAGGGCTCGCCCTTGCGCCGCTGCTGCATGAGCAGCGGCGCCCACTTGTTGATGACGCGAGAGTCCTCGCTGTACTCGATGCCCGCGAACAGCGGCTGCTTCTTCAGCACCTCGTAGCGGTTCTTGAGGTAGGCGACGTCCTTCTCGCCCCGCACGAACGTCATGTGCGGTGTTGCGTTGATGAAGGTCGACGGCTCGTCGAGCACGCCCCGCTCCACCAGAGACGACCAGAACTGACGGCTCTGCTGGAACTGCTCGTTGATCGACACCGCCTTGGCGGGGTCGAGTGGAGCGTCGCCCTGCTGGGGCATGTAGTTCAGCTCGCACAGGGCGGCGTGGCCCGTGCCGGCGTTGTTCCACGGGTTGGAGCTCTCCTGAGCCACCTCGGAGAGTCGCTCGAAGGCGACGATCTTCCACTCCGGCTGCAGCTCGTGCAGGAGAGTACCCAGGGTGGCGCTCATGATGCCACCGCCGATCAGGACGACATCGACGTTTTCAGTCACCGAGCCAGTCTAGTTCGCGGGCGCGCTGCCGCCGACCATGCGGCCGGTTCCACCAGACCTCTTCCACATGACGGGGATACCGTCAGGCTATGACCGCCAGGCGCTCGGCCAGGATCTCGGCGATCTGCACCGCGTTCAGCGCGGCGCCCTTGCGCAGGTTGTCATTGCTGAGGAACAGCACGAGCCCCTTGCCCTCGGGGGCGGACTGGTCGGCACGGATGCGACCCACGAAGCTCGGGTCCTGCCCCGCAGCCTGCAGCGGCGTCGGCACCTCGTCGAGCACGACGCCGGGAGCGGAGCTCAAGACCTCGCGTGCACGCTCGGGCGTGATGTCGTCGGCGAACTCGACGTTGATCGACAGCGAGTGCCCGGTGAAGACCGGTACGCGCACGCAGGTGCCGGCGACGCGAAGATCGGGGAGTTCGAGGATCTTGCGGCTCTCGTTGCGGAGCTTCTTCTCCTCGTCCGTCTCGTTGTCGCCATCCTCGACGAGGTTGCCGGCGAAAGGGATGACATCGAACGCGATGGGCGCGATGTACTTCTCCGGCTCGGGGAAGTCGACCGCGGATCCGTCGTGCACGAGGCGCAGGGTGTCGCCCTGGGCCAGCACTCCCTCGACCTGACCGAGGAGCTCCTGGGCACCGGCGAGACCGGACCCGGAGACGGCCTGGTAGGTGGAGACGATCAGACGCTCGAGACCGGCCTCCGCGTGCAGCGCCTTCAGCACGGGCATCGCGGCCATCGTGGTGCAGTTCGGGTTCGCGATGATGCCCTTGGGGCGCTCGTCGATCGCGTGCGGGTTGACCTCGCTGACAACGAGCGGCACCTCGGGGTCCATGCGCCAGGCGCTGGAGTTGTCGACGACCACGGCGCCGGCTGCGGCGAATCGGGGTGCGTAGGCACGGCTCGCCGTGGCACCGGCCGAGAACAGGGCGATATCGATCCCCGCAGCGTCCGCGGTCTCGACGTCTTCCACGATGACGGTGGCGCCGCCGAACTCGATCGTCGTGCCGGCAGAGCGCGCGGACGAGAACAGCCGCAGATCGCGGATCGGGAACGACCGCTCGGCGAGAATCTCGCGCATCACGGTGCCCACCTGGCCGGTGGCGCCGACGATGGCGACGGAGAGTCCTGAATCGGAGATGCGGGTCATGATGTTCCTTGGCGTCGTGCGGTACTGCGTACGAGGCTTCGGGCGCGGCGTCGGGGTGCTGAGGCTGCGCCTGGCGCCGGTGTCAGGGTTGCGGTGAGTCTACCGCGACCGGAAGGAGTGCCGGCTCTCCGCTCCCCGCACTCGAGTCGTCGGCAGGAAAACGAGGGGGAACGGCAGAGATCAGCGGCCGGTGCCGGCGTGGACCGTGGCCTCGGCGTCGCCGTCGAGCCCATAGGCGGTGTGCACGGTGCGAGCGGCCTCGGTGAGGTCGGTGTCGCGGAGCACCACGGAGATGCGGATCTCGGAGGTCGAGATCATCTCGATGTTGATTCCTCCGGCGGAGAGCGCCTCGAAGAGCGTCGCGGAGACGCCGGAGTGCGTGCGCATGCCGGCCCCGACGACCGAGAGCTTGCCGATCTGGTCGTCGTGGATCAGGTTCTGGAACCCGACCTCGGTCTGCTCCCCCGCGAGGGCCTTGAGGGCACCGGCGGCATCCGCCTTCGGCACAGTGAAGGAGATGTCGGTGCGTCCGGTCGCCGACACATTCTGCACGATCATGTCGACGTTGGCGCCCGACTTCGCGACGATCTTGAAGATCTCGGCGGCCTTGCCCGGCACGTCGGGCACGCCCGCGACCGTGATCTTGGCCTGGCTGAAGTCGGTGGCGACGCCGGCGACGATCGGTTCTTCCATGACTGCTCCCTCGGCTTCGCGAGGGTTCTTCATGCCCTCGCCCAGAACGTACGTGCCCTCGGACGACGAGAAGGTCGACCGAGCGTGAATGAGGACCCCGTGGCGGCGTGCGTACTCGACGGCGCGGATGTACAGCACCTTGGCCCCGTTGGCTGCGAGCTCGAGCATCTCCTCGCTCGAGACGTGGTCGAGCTTCTGCGCCTTCGGGATCACACGCGGATCGGCGGTGAAGATGCCGTCGACGTCGCTGTAGATCTCGCACACGTCGGCGTCGAGCGCGGCGGCGAGCGCGACGGCGGTGGTGTCGGATCCTCCACGACCGAGGGTCGTGATGTCGCGGGTGTCGCGGTTGAAGCCCTGGAACCCGGCCACGATCACGATCGCCCCTTCGTCGAGGGCTTCACGCAGGCGCACCGGCGTCACGTCGACGATGCGGGCGGCACCGTGCTGCGAGTCGGTGATCATGCCCGCCTGGCTGCCGGTGAAGGAGCGCGCCTCGAAGCCCATCGAGTGGATCGCCATGGCCAGCAGCGCCATCGAGATGCGCTCTCCGCTGGAGAGCAGCATGTCCAGCTCGCGCGGAGCAGGGATCGGTGCGACCTCGTTCGCGAGGTCGAGCAGCTCGTCGGTGGTGTCGCCCATGGCGCTCACGGCGACCACGACGTCGTGTCCTGCGCGACGCGTGTCGACGATGCGCTTGGCGACGCGCTTGATGCTCTCTGCGTCGGCGACGGATGAGCCGCCGTACTTCTGCACGATGAGGGCCACGATCACTCCCTGGGATGATGGGCGGATCCGCCCACGCTCATTCTACGATCGGCGCGTATGCCCCGCCGCGCATGTGACACCTGCCGGGTGCGCGGCGAGCAGGCGTCAGAGCGAGGGCGGGAGCGCCTGGGGCGAGACCGGACGGAGGCGGCCGCCGGTGGCAGCGAACCAGCATCCGACGATGATCAGCGGGAAGCCGAGCAGCAGACCGGGAGTCAGGGGTTCGGCGAGGACGATGGCACCGAGGATGATCGCGACCACCGGATTCACGTAGGTGAACAGCGGGGCGCGCACAGGTCCGACCTCACGGATGAGCGCGAAGAACGCCAGGAACGCCACCGCCGTGCAGATCACTGCGAGTGCGAGAAGCGCGACGATCGACGGCAGCGTGGGCACCTCGTGCTGGGTGAGCGCTCCGATCGGCAGATAGAGGATCCCGATCATCAGCAGGGACAGGGTGATGGTGCCGAGCGAGGGGACGTCGTTGAGCTTGCGCGCCACGATGAACGGCGCGATCGCGTACAGCACGGCGACCAGGAGCACCTCACCAGCGGCGAGAAGGCTGACCTCGCCGCCGAAGAGTCCAGGACCGGCGACCACGACTGCCACGCCGACGAAGCCGACCAGCAGTCCGATGCCGCGGGCGGGCCTCAGCACTCCGCGGTCACCGCCGCCCAGGGCGATCAGGGCGGCGAACAGCGGCACCGTCGCCACGAGCAGACCGGTCATGCCCGAGGGCAGCGTCATCTCGGCATGCCCGAGCAGCACGAAAGGCCCTGCCATCTCGACGGCACCGAAGGCGAGCACCCAGGGCCAGTGCTTCAGAGCGGCTCGCAGCGCTCCGCTGCGGATCGCGAAGGGCAGCAGTAGGAGAGCCGCGATGAGAGTGCGCCCCGCCACGATCGCCGGCGGGGAGAACGACTCGACAGCGACGCTGATGAACAGATACGGCACTCCCCACAGCAGCGCCATGGCCCCGAAGAGGAGCCAGCCGCGCCGCGAGAAGCCCGCGTTCGGGCTCACAGGATGCGCCGGCCCTCGAAGGCACGACCGAGGGTGACCTCGTCGGCGTACTCGAGGTCTCCGCCGACGGGCAGCCCGGAAGCGAGGCGGGAGACCGTGATCTGCATCGTCGTGAGCAGACGGCTGAGGTAGCTCGCGGTCGCCTCCCCCTCGAGGTTCGGGTTGGTGGCGAGGATGACCTCCTGCACCGTGCCGTCGGCGAGGCGTGTCATCAGCTGGGCGATGCGCAGATCGTCCGGACCGATGCCGGCGATGGGGCTGATCGCTCCGCCGAGCACGTGGTAGAGCCCGCGGAACTCCCTGGTGCGCTCGATCGCCGCGACGTCTTTCGCGTCTTCGACCACGCAGATCAGCGCCTGGCTGCGGCGCGGATCGCGGCAGATGGCGCAGCGCTCCTGCTCGGCGACGTTGCCGCAGACCTCGCAGAACCGCACGCGGGTACGGATCTCGCCGAGCAGCTCGGCGAGACGCGCGACATCGAACGTCGGCGTCTGCAGGATATGGAATGCGATGCGCTGGGCGGACTTGGGCCCGATACCGGGAAGCCGTCCGAACTCGTCGATCAGCTCTTGGACGATGCCGTCATACATCAGGAGAACCTCGTCGGGGGCTCGTAGGGCTCTTCGCGCACGAACGTCGCGCCGAGCACCTGGCGGATCACGGCCTCACCGTAGCGCTGCACTCCCCCGGCGGAGGGCTGGCGCTCGACGACGACCGGCGGGGCGGCGGCGACAGCGGTGCGCTGCGTCTGCGGCGCGGACCGCGCAGGAGACGCCTGCCGCGGGAGCGGCGACTCTGCGGGCGGCTCGTACGAAGGGTCGTACGGCGGCTCATCGTCGAAGGCCGGAGCCTCGTCATCGCCGGGCAGCGGGGGCTCGTCTCGGTCCACGGCACCGTCGGAGGGGGGCGCGGGAGCCGAAGCGGCAGCCTCGACCTCTTCGGGCTCGTCGTCGACGGCGAGGGGCGCCGTCGGAACCGGAGCCTGGTTCACCGGCCGCTCGGTCGCGGTCGGGATCGGCGCGACAGCCCATTCCGTCACCGCCGAGGCGGAGGCGCTGCGGGACTGCGGACGGGGGGAACCCGCTGACGCAGGCTCCGATGCGGGAGCGGCATCCGCCGGCGTCGACGCCCCTGACGGCGAGGGCTGACGCGGAGCACCTCCCGCCGGCATGGGCGCCGGCAGGTACTTCACGCGCACGCCGAGCTCGTTCTCGATCGCCGACCGCAGGTGATCGGAGGGACCGGAGCCGGGGGTCGTGCCCTTGAACTTCGCCACATCGTGCTGGCTGGTGAACCCGAGGGTCAACACCTCGGTCTCGGTGACGTAGGCAAGCGGCTGCACGGCCGTGGCCAGCAACCAGGACGTGCGGCTGATGCTCTCGAGACGCGTGAGCACCGCCGGCCACGCTGCACGGATCCGCTCGAAGGTGACCGGCCCCTGCGGTGCGGCGACCTCGGGGGTTGCTGCTTCGGGAGCGACGCCGGCGGTCTCGTCTGCGCCTCGCGCGCCTTCTCCCTGCTCGTCTGCCGGGCGCTGATCGGCAGGGGCGGACTCCGCCGCGGTGGGCGCCGGTGCCGCGGCAGCGGCGGCGGGCGCCCCCGAAGGAGCGGCGGACGGAACCGATGCAGTTGGCGCCGGAGCTGGGGCTGCCGGGGGTGCAGACGGTGCTACCGCTGCCGGGGCCGGAGTTGCCGGGGCCGGAGCTGCCGGGGCTGGGGCTGCCGCGGCCGGAGCAGCAGTCGGACGGGCGGAAGCCGTGGCCGCGCGCTCGCCTCCAGCCACGGGCGCCGACGCGGCGGTGTCGGTCGCTCCGGCGAGGACGCGCGCGACCATGAGTTCGAGGTGCAGCCGTGGCGAGGTGGCGCCGGACATGTCGTCGAGGGCGGCGCTGACCACATCGGCCGTGCGCGAGAGCCTGGCGGAGCCGAATGCGTCGGCCTGAGCCCGCATGCGCTCCAGGTCGTCTTCCGCGACCCCGCGCAGGACGGCGGAGGCTCCGGGCCCGACCGCCGCGATCACGATGAGGTCGCGCAGACGCTCGAGCAGGTCGTCGACGAAGCGGCGAGGGTCCTGGCCGGTCTGCACCACGCGGTCGATCGCGGGGAAGGCGGATGCGGCGTCGCCGGCCGCGAGCGCGTCGACGATCTCGTCGAGCAGCGCAGCGTGCGTGTATCCGAGCAGGGCGACAGCGCGCGCGTAGCCCACCGTGACCGTCTCGGACCCGGCCGGAGCGTCCGACCCGGCGATCAGCTGGTCGAGGAGCGAGAGGGTGTCACGCGGCGAACCGCCTCCCGCGCGGACCACGAGCGGGAGCACACCCTGCTCGACGATCACGCCCTCCTCGGCGCACAGCTTGGCGACGTACTCGAGCATCGCGGCAGGCGGCACGAGTCGGAACGGATAGTGGTGGGTGCGCGAGCGGATGGTGCCGAGCACCTTCTCGGGCTCGGTGGTCGCGAAGATGAACTTGACGTGCTCCGGCGGCTCTTCGACGAGCTTCAGCAGCGCGTTGAACCCCTGGGGCGTCACCATGTGCGCCTCGTCGAGGATGAAGATCTTGTAGCGGTCGCGGCTCGGGGCGAAGGTGGCCCGCTCACGCAGGTCGCGCGCGTCGTCGACGCCGTTGTGGCTCGCGGCGTCGATCTCGACCACGTCGAGCGATCCACCGCCGGCGCGCGACAGCTCGACGCAGCTCGGGCACACTCCGCAGGGCACGTCGGTCGGCCCCTCGGCGCAGTTCAGGCACCGCGCCAGAATGCGCGCAGACGTCGTCTTCCCGCACCCGCGAGGACCGGAGAACAGGTAGGCGTGGCCGACCCGGTCGCCTCGCAGCGCCGTCATCAGCGGATCGGTCACCTGGGACTGCCCGATCATCTCGCCGAATGCTTCGGGGCGGTAGCGGCGGTAGAGGGCTGTGGTCACCACAACAGCCTACGGCGTGCCACCGACCTTCGGCGGGCCGAGCGGTCAGTCGATCGGTTCGATCACCGGGATCGCCGTGGTGATCACGGGAACGGACGCCGACATGCGCGTCCCGTCCTCGCGTCGGGCGTCGGCGAACTGCCGGAGGGTCGGCCGTCCGGGGATCAGCGGACCCTGATCGGCGAGCGGCACGACGACCTCATCCTCCACCGTCGCGATGTAGGCCGTGTCCCGCACGCTGAAGGGCACGGGCGGCCCGTTGCGCACTTCGACGCGGAGCTCGTCCTTCGTCACCGTCACCCTCAAGGTCGACCCCTGCCACTGCAGCGGGAACGACAGCGACGGCCATCCGGCAGGGAGCCTCGGGTCGAAGCTGAGGTCGCCGGCGTAGTCGCGCATACCGCCGAAACCGCACACCAGCGCTGTCCACACCCCGCCCGCCGACGCCACGTGCACGCCGTCAGCCGCGTTGTGGTGCAGGTCGTGCAGGTCGACGAACAGCGACTGCTCGAAGTACTTCTGCGCGAGGTCCTGGTACCCCACCTCGGCCGCCAGGATCGACTGCACGACGGCCGACAGCGTCGAGTCGCCGGTGGTCAGCGGGTCGTAGTAGTCGAAGTCGGCCTTCTTCTCCTCCGGCGTGAAGTGATTGCCCTGCAGGAACAGCGCGAGCACGACATCCGCCTGCTTGAGCACCTGGAACCGGTAGATCACCAGAGGGTGGAAGTGCAGCAGGAGCGGACGCTGTTCGGCCGGGGTGTTGGCGAGGTCCCAGACCTCGCGCTCGAGGAACAGCGAGTCCTGCGGGTGGATGCCGAGCCCCTCGCTGTAGGGGATGTACATCGCCTCGGCCGCGCGGTCCCAGGCCTCGGCCTCTCCTGGTCCGAGTCCCGTGCGATCGACGAGCTTCACGTAGTCCTCGGGATAGCTCTCGCGGATCTCGCGCACGACCTTGGCCGCGTAGCGGAGGTTGTAGCGCGCCATGACGTTCGTGTACAGGTTGTCGTTGACGACCGTCGTGTACTCGTCAGGGCCGGTGACGCCATGGATGTGGAACGTGTCGATCCCGTCGCCCGCCCCGGTCTCCTCGACCAGACGCGAAGCACGCCAGAACCCGAGCGTCGCCCACAGCCGCGCGGTCTCGATCGCGATGTCCGCGCCCTCGCGGCGCAGGAACTCCTCATCCCCGGTGGCACGCACGTACTTGCCGAGCGCGAAGCTGATGTCGGCGTTGATGTGGTACTGCGCGGTGCCGGCGGCGTAGTAGGCGGAGGCCTCCTCGCCGTTGATCGTGCGCCACGGGAACAGGGCTCCCGCCTCGTTGAGCTGGGCCGCCCTGCGCCGTGCGGCCGGCAGCATCCCCACCCGTGCGCGGAGGGCGTTGTAGGCCCATCGGGGCGACGTGTAGGTGAGGAAGGGGAGCACGTAGATCTCGGTGTCCCAGAAGTAGTGGCCGCTGTATCCCGAACCCGAGACGCCCTTGGCCGGCACTCCGGCGCCGTCGGCGCGCGCCGATGCCTGAGCGAGCTGGAAGAGGCACCAGCGGGTGGCCTGCTGCAGGTCGTCCCGTCCTCCGATCTGCACGTCGCTGCGGTCCCAGAACGCGTCCAGCCACTCCCTCTGACGACGGAACACCGTCTCGACGCCCTCGTCCGCAGCCCGATCGAGCGTGCGCCGGCACCGGTCGACCAGCTCCCTCGGGGGCACGCCACGCGACGTGTGGTAGCTGACGAGCTTGGTCACGGTGATCGGCACACCGGCCTTCGCCTGCACGCGGAAGACGTTCTTCGCGATGTCGGGCTCGACGAGCGTGCGGGCGTTGAACTCGTTCTCGGTCTCCACCACGTGGTCGGCGACCACCGCGACCGTCATCCCCGAATCGGCGACGCGGTAGGACAGCGCAGAGCGCAGCCCGTCCTGCCAGTGCTCGGCGGGCTCCAGCACGCGATCGGCGATCTTCTCGGCCTTGCGGGGGTCGAACGCCGCGGCCTTGGTGCCGATCGGCGTACCGGCGTAGACGCCAGCGCCGTCCTGCCTGTTCAGCAGCTGGCAGCTGATCGTGACCGGCGCATCCGCGTTCTCCACCACGACCTCGAGTCGCAGTACCGCGAGGTGGCGCTCCTCGAAGCTCACGATCCGCTCGTCACGCATCCGCACCCGCTTGCCCGACGGCGTCTCCCACACGACGAAGCGCTCGAGCACGCCGGTGCGCAGGTCGAGGGTGCGACGGTACTCGCGCACGTCGGCGTCGTCGAGCGAGATCGGCTCGTCGTCGACGTACACCCGCATGACCTTGGCATCCGGTGCGTTGACGATCGTCTGCCCGACCTCGGCGAAGCCGTAGGCCTGTTCGGCATGGCGGATCGGCCACGTCTCGTGCAGCCCGTTGATGAAGGTGCCGTGCTCCTGGGCGCCGCGACCCTCGATGTGGTTGCCGCGCAGACCCAGGTAGCCGTTGCCGACCGAGAACAGCGTCTCGCCGACGCCTTCCTCCGAGTAATGCGTGTCGATCAGACGCCACGGGTCGACGGGGAAGCGGTCGCGATCGATCATGCGGACTCCGGGGTCTCGGTGCGGGAGGCGGGAAGGAAGACGGCGAGGTCGCCGACGACGACGGTCGCACCGGCGGCCCGGAGGGCGTCTGCGCCCGTGCCCCGGTCGACGCCGACGACGGTCGCGAAACCGGCTGCGGCGGCGGAAGCGGCGCCGGACGTGGCGTCTTCGACGGCTACGGCGCGGGCCGGGTCGACGCCGAGGGCGGCGGCACCGGCGGCGAACATGTCGGCTGCGGGCTTGGAGGCCAGACCATCGCGCTCGGCGACGACGCCATCGACCACGATGCGGAAGAAGGAGCGGATGCCGGCGGCGCCGAGGACCTCTTCGGCGTTCTTGGAGCTCGAGACCACCCCGAGCGGGATGCCGGCCTCGTGCAGAGCCTCGACGAGGGCGAGCGAGCCGGGATACGCGGCGATGCCCTGACCGCGCAGCGATGCGGCGAACGCGGCGTTCTTGCGGTTGCCGATACCGCACACGGTCTCGGCTGAGGGGTCGTCGTCGACGTCGCCCCATGGCAGCTCGACGTTGCGACTGCGCATCAGGCTCGCCACGCCGTCGTAGCGCTTCTTGCCGTCGACGTAGTCGTAGTAATCGGCATCGGTGTACGGCGGAGCGATGCCCCATCGGGCGAAGACGTCGTCGAAGACGGCCTTCCACGCACGCATGTGCACCTCGGCCGTGGGGGTCAGCACGCCGTCGAGGTCGAACAGCACGCCGTCAGCGTGGAACAGGTCGGGCAGTGCTTCGGGCACAGAGCCTCCAGGAGAAGGGCGATCGTCGGGCCGGCACCTCTCCGTGCCACTGTGCAAGCGTAATGCGGTGACGCGCCACGGGGTAACCCCCGAGAGCGGATCAGAGCAGCTCGGCCGTCTGCCTGGCGATCTGCAGTTCCTCGTCGGTGGGCACCACCAGCACCGTGACGCGAGACGCATCCGTGGAGATGCGCCGGATGCCCCGCTCGCGCGCCTCGTTCCTCGCCCCGTCGATCTCCACACCGGCGAACCCGAGCGTCGCCATGGCCGCAGCGCGCACCGGGGCCGCGTTCTCGCCCACACCGGCCGTGAAGGCGATGACGTCCACTCCCCCGAGCTGTGCGATGTAGGCACCTGCGTACGCACGCAGGCGGTGCACGTAGACGTCGAAGGCGAGGATCGCCGCGTCGTCCTCGGCCTCGACACCGGCGAGGATGTCGCGCATGTCACTGCGCCCCGCGAGGCCGGCGAGCCCGCTGCGGGTGTTGAGCAGGGAATCGAGGTCGTCGATCGACAGGCCGGCGCGGCGCGACAGGTGCACGAGCGCCGCCGGGTCGATGTCTCCGGAGCGTGTGCCCATGACCAGGCCCTCGAGCGGCGTGAGGCCCATCGAGGTCTCCACCGACCTGCCGCCGTCGATCGCGGTCACCGACGCGCCGTTGCCGAGGTGGAACACCAGCTGACGGAGCTCGGAGATGTCGCGGCCGAGGAACGCGGCAGCCGACTCGCTCACGTACTGGTGGCTCGTGCCGTGGAAGCCGTAGCGTCGCACCCGATGCTCCGCGGCGAGCGCGGCGTCGATCGCATAGGTGTAGGCGGCGGGCGGAAGCGTCTGGTGGAAGGCGGTGTCGAACACCGCGACGTGCGGCACCTCGTCGAACACCGCCCGCGCGGCACGGATACCGGCGAGGTTCGCGGGGTTGTGCAGCGGCGCGAGCACCGCGAGCTCGTCGATCTGACGTTCCACGTCGGCGTCGATGAGGGTCGGGGCGTAGAAGCGCGCACCACCGTGGACGACGCGATGCCCGACCGCGACGGGGCGGTGGTCGTCGAGCGAGGGGCCGTGAGCGGCGAACTGCTCTCGCATCACCTCGAACGCCTCAGCGTGGTCGGCGATCGGCCGCTCGCTGCGGAAGGTGGCATCGAGCATCGTCGGCACGGCATCGCCGTCGACGACGGGGCGCACGGTGTGGGCGACCGGGCTGGCCTGCTGACCGATGCGCTCGATCAGTCCGCTCGCGAGGAGGTTCTCCTGCTCGATGTCGATCAGGCTGTACTTCAGTGACGAGGATCCGCTGTTGATGACCAGGATGGCGCTCATGCCGGGTCCTGCGTCTGCTCTGCTCCCTGCGCCTGGATGGCCGTGATCGCCACCGTGTTGACGATATCGGCGACGAGGGCACCACGGGAGAGATCGTTGATGGGCTTGTTGAGGCCCTGCAGCACCGGTCCGATCGCGACGGCGCCGGCCGAGCGCTGCACGGCCTTGTACGTGTTGTTGCCGGTGTTGAGGTCGGGGAACACGAACACGGTCGCCCTGCCCGCCACGGCAGAGTCGGGGAGCTTGGCCTTGGCCACTGCCGCGTCCGCCGCCGCGTCGTACTGGATCGGGCCCTCGACGGGAAGCTCTGGGGCGCGCTCGCGCACGAGAGCCGTGGCCGCGCGCACCTTGTCGACATCGGCACCGGAGCCGGACTCCCCCGTCGAGTACGAGAGCATCGCCACCCGTGGATCGATGCCGAACTGCCGGGCGGTCGTCGCCGACGAGACCGCGATGTCGGCGAGCTGCTCGCTGGTGGGGTCGGGGATCACGGCGCAGTCGCCGTAGACGAGCACGCGGTCGGCGAGCGCCATCAGGAACACGCTGGAGACCACGTTCACACCCGGCTTGGTCTTGATGATCTCGAACGACGGGCGGATCGTGTGCGCCGTGGTGTGCGCGGCGCCGGACACCATGCCGTCGGCGAGTCCGAGATGCACCATCATGGTGCCGAAGTACGACACGTCGGTCACGGTGTCGGCGGCCTGAGCGATCGTGATCCCCTTGTGCGCCCGCAGCCGTGCGTACTCCGCGGCGAAGCGCTCGACGAGGCCGGGGTCGTTGGGACTGAGCACCTGAGCCGCAGCGATGTCGATCCCCAGCTCGGCCGCCCGACCACGGATGGCCGCCTCGTCGCCGAGGATCGTCAGATCGGCCACCTCTCTCGCCAGCAGCGTCGCCGCGGCGCGGAGGATGCGGTCGTCGTCCCCTTCCGGCAGCACGATGCGACGGCGGTCCGCGCGGGCGCGCTCGATGAGTCCGTACTGGAACATCAGCGGCGTCACCACGTGCGCTTCCGCGAGCCCGAGCTGCTCCGTCAGTTCCGTGATGTCGACGTGGGCCTGGAAGAGGGCGAGCGCACGGTCGTACCGTGTTCGCGAGTCGGCGGAGATGCGTCCTCGAGTGCTCATCACCCGGACCGCCGTGTCGTAGGTGCCCAGATCGGTGGTGATGATCGGCACCGACGACGCGAAGCCGTCGAGCAGCTGCACGATGGGCTCAGGCAGCGGGAACGGTCCGTTCAGGATGATGCCGGCGATGCGCGGGAAGGTGCCGGACGAATCGGCCAGCAGTGCGGCGAGCAGCACCTCGGTACGGTCGGCGGGGATCACCACCACGGCCTCTTCGGTGAGCCGCGGCAGCACATTGACCATCGACATGCCGGCGACGACGATCGTCAGCGCCTCTCGCGTCAGCCGGTCGTCATCGCCTTTGAGCAGCGTGCCGTCGACGGCGGCGAGGATGCCGCGGATCGAGGGCGCGACCAGTGCGCGGTCCTCGGGGATCGCCCACACGGGTGTGCTCTCGGCCGGCAGGGCTGCGTGCACGGCAGCGACGATGTCGTCGAGCGCTGCGGGATCGGCGCGGTTCACGGCGACGGCGAACAGCTCCGCACGCTCCTCCGCGAGCTCGGACAGGGCGAGAGCGGCGATCTGCGCGATCGCCGCAGCCGGACGAGCCGTCGTCGTGCCCAGCTGCTCGGCCTGACGCTGTTGGTCGCGGCCGCTGAGCACGAGCAGCACCGGCGCGCCGAGGTTCGCCGCGATCCTGGAGTTGAAGCCGAGCTCGGCGGGACTCGCCACATCGGTGTAGTCGCTGCCGACCACGACCACGGCGTCGCACTGCGCCTCGACGGCCTTGAATCGCGCCACGATCGTCGACAGCGCGGCCTCGGGGTCGGCGCGCACATCGTCGTAGGTGACGCCGATGCAGTCGTCGTAGTCGAGGTTCACCCCGTCGTGGGCGAGCAGGAGCTCCAGGATCTCGTCTCGTTCCGTGACCGACCGGGCGATGGGCCGGAACACGCCGACCCGCGGCGAGACGCGCATCAGGGCATCGAGAGCCCCGAGGGCGATCGTCGACTTGCCGGTATGGCCTTCGGCCGAGGTGATGTAGATGCTCTGCGCCACGGCTTCAGCTTAGGCGCGGCGTCGATGAACGCACCGAGCGTCGCACCGGATCAATTGCCTGGCGTCACTCGCACGGTCCGGACAGGGCGTCGACGACAGCCGTGGCGTCGGCCCCGAACCGGGAGTAGTAGTCGCGGTCGGTGTTGATCTGCACCCGATGGATCGCGTGCGACGGCTCCATCGTCTGCCAGTCGGGGAGCCGTCCGAGCCGCTCGAAGAACAGCGTCGTCGCCGTCGCGGGATCCATCCTCTGCTCGGCGCTGCCCCACCACTCCTGCTGCTGGAACAGTCCGATGCTGGTGGTGCGCGAACCGTCGGGGTTCGTGAATCCGCGCGTCTCCCAGTCGCCGTAGTCGATGTTGCGCAGGCTGCTCTCGCCCATCGCCGTCATCACACCGAGGATCTGCCCGTCCCGTCCGAAGCCGAGCGCCCCCGCCGTGCGGATGATCGTGGCGGCGTTCTCGAGCTGCTCGCCGCTCCAGCCCTCGATCCCCGCCGCGGGGAACGTCTGCGGATCGTCGATGCAGATCGGTGCGGGATCGCGCGCGAGACCGAGCGGGATCAGGACGAAGAGGCCGACGGCCACGATGAGCGCACCGGCGGAAAGCAGAAGGCGCTGCGCGATCTTCCGGCGCCGGAGGCGATTCGCCGCCTGGCGTCGAGCACCGGGCTTGCGCCGGCGCTTCGCGGTTCCTCGCCGCGTCGTCTTCCTCGCCGCCGGCTTGCGCTTCGCTCGCGACGCCGGTGCGGCACTCATACGGGCAGGGCTCCGCGCTCGGCGCTCGGACGGCGACCGACGAAGGCGGCCACGCCGCCGCCGATGGCGCCGAACAGGTGCCCCTGCCAGGAGATGCCCTCGGCGACACCGAAGACGCCGGCGAACATCGATCCCCCGTACACCCCGATCACGACCACGGCGATCACGGCGTACAGGATGCGGTGCGCGACGCGGCCGGGGGCGAACACCCGCATGACGACATAGCCGAAGTAGCCGAACACCAGCCCCGATGCGCCGACCGTGAGTGTGCCCGGCGCGTTGAACACCCAGGTGCCGATGCCGCCGACGAGCGCGACGACGGCCGTGACGGCCCAGAACCGGCGGGTGCCCTCCACGGCGACGAGGCACCCGAGCACCAGGAACGGCACCGAGTTCGCGATGAGATGCTGCCAGTTCGCGTGCAGGAGTGGCCCGAGCACGATGCCCCCGAGTCCGGAGGCGTCCCAGGAGCGCAACCCGAAGCCGGTGAAGGAGCCGGGGAGGATCGCGTCGGCGAACTGCACGACCCACATGGCCACGAGCAGCAGCACCGGTGAGGCGAATCGGCCGAGCGGGTGCTGCTCCTGAGGCGGGGTGACGGTCACCGGACGATTGTCGCAGGTGCAGCCAGGAGACGACTGAGCGTCGGACGGACCCGCCCGCCGGAAAGGAAAGTGACCCTCCGCGCACCCAGCAGAGCCCGGTTACCCTTGCTGCGTTTCCGCCCTGGGGGAATTGGCCTGGATGCCGCCACGCGGAGAGCCGTCAACCATCCTAACCCGACCGGCGCCGCGTTTCGAACCGCGCTCCCCTGCGCGCCTATCCGGTGCACGCATCCTCAGGGGAACCTGCCAGAGCGGCGCATCGTGCGCAGGGTTACGATCGAGTGACGCGCACCGCAGCGCCGCGATGTGAGAGGGAACGCATGCCAGAGAACGCCCCCCTGATGCCGGTGACGATCGACGCCGAACGCTTCGCCGCGCAGACGTCGGCCATCCTCGGTTCGATCGGCCAGGTCATCGACGGGAAACCGGATGCGGTGCGCAGCGCTCTCGTATGCCTGCTCGCCGAAGGGCACCTGCTCATCGAGGACGTTCCCGGCGTGGGGAAGACGATGCTCGCCAGGGCTCTCGCCGCCAGCGTGGACGCGACGGTGCGACGCATCCAGTTCACCCCGGATCTGCTGCCGGGCGACGTCACGGGCGTCTCGGTCTACAACCCGGTCGACCGCGAGTTCGAGTTCAAGCGCGGTGCCGTGTTCGCGCACATCGTGATCGCCGACGAGATCAACCGCTCCTCCCCCAAGACGCAGTCCGCCCTGCTGGAGGCGATGGAGGAGGGCCAGGTCACGGTCGACGGCTCCACCCACCAGCTCCCCCAGCCGTTCCTGGTCGTCGCGACCCAGAACCCCCTGGAGATGGAGGGCACGTACGCCCTCCCCGAAGCGCAGCGCGATCGGTTCATGA
This sequence comes from Microbacterium sp. Ag1, assembly GCF_001005635.1. Classification (NCBI taxonomy): domain Bacteria; kingdom Bacillati; phylum Actinomycetota; class Actinomycetes; order Micrococcales; family Microbacteriaceae; genus Microbacterium; species Microbacterium sp. Ag1. The sequence continues at coordinate 253,921 of NZ_LBCR01000028.1, read as the reverse complement.
TGCGCATCTCGATGGGATACCCCGACGCCGCGGCCGAGGCCCTCATGCTGCGCCAGCGTGACGTGGTGAGCCCGCTCGCCGCCGTCTCGCCCGTCGCCGATGCGTCCTCGATCTCGCAGCTCATCGCATGGGCACGGTCCGTGCACGTCGCGCCGGCCCTCGAGGAGTACACGGTCGCCCTCGCGCAGGCGACGCGCAACGACCCGAACCTCCACCTCGGCGCCAGCCCCAGGGCCACGCTGCAGCTGGTCAGGGCGGCGAAGGTGTGGGCGGCGCTCGACGGCCGCGACTACGTGATCCCCGATGACATCACTGCCCTGCTCATCCCGGTCCTCGCGCACCGTCTGCTTCCGGCGCGCGGCGCACATCGCACGGGAGCCCAGCCCGTCGAGGCCGCTCTCACCCAGATCGTCGAGTGGGTGCGCGTACCCGTCGCGACCCGTTCCTGACACACCGATCATGCGACGACGACGAGCCCTCACCGGTCGCGGCGCCGGAGCGCTCGTCGCCGCGCTCTGCTGCATGATCGCCGCGAACCTGCTGGGCACCCGCATCCTGCTGTACCTCGGCGTGCTGCTGGCGGCGGTCACGCTCTTCTCCCTCCTCGCCGTCAGGCTGCCCCGACGATCCGGCACCGTCACGCGGCAGATCTCCACCGATCTGCTGACGGTGTCCGAGACGTCCCGCGTGACCGTGCGCTTCTCGCTGCGCGCGATCCGCGTCCCCCGCGGGCTCTGGCACGATGTGCTCCCCGACGCGGTGTCGGGCGACTCCGGCGGCGAGTATCCTCCGGAGAACGGGCAGCTCAGCTACCTGATCACCGGTGTCAGAAGAGGCGTCTGGCCGTTGGGTCCGCTGATGCTGCGCACCGTCGACCCGTTCGGGCTGGCCCAGCGTGAGCAGGCGTTCGGCGAGACCCGGAGCGTCACCGTGGTGCCAGAGGTGTTCGCCCTCGCCCCGCTGGCCGTGCGGGTCGGGGCGGCCGGGGGGACAGCGCACACCTCATCGACCAGGCTCGGACAGGGCAGTGACAACCTCTCGCCGCGCGGCTACATCCCGGGGGATTCGATGCGGCGCATCCACTGGCGTGCCACGGCACACCGCGGTCAGCTCATGGTTCGCCAGGAAGAGGAGGAGTCCAGCCCCGACGCGGTGGTCGTGCTGGACCGGAGCGGGCGCCGCTGGGATACCCAGGGGAGCGACGTCGATCCTGCCTTCGAATCCGCCGTCTCGCTGTGCGCTTCCGCGGCCGTGCATCTGGCCTCCGAGGGGTACAGCGTCGACGTGATCGACAGCGCAGGCACGTTGCTCGGCGCCCTCCGCGGGCACGAGGACGACCGCGACAGCCTGCTCGCAGCGCTCGCGATGGTCACGCCTCGCGGGGAGAACCGCGACCTGATGGCACTCATCGGAGGCACGCCTCCCGGACCGCTCGTCTACATCTCCGGGCGCCTCGATGAGGAGGACGCCACACTGCTGAGGTCGGCGGGCGCCGCAGCGCCGATGCTGTTCAGCACCGAGCTTCTTCCGGGGGCCACCGAAGCGGCGGCACGTCATGGGTGGACCGTCGCGCCCCTCGGCGAGGACATCTCGGCCGCGTGGGAGGATGCCGTCTCCGCACGGATCGGAGTCGGCGATGTTCCGCGCTGAGCACGCTCCGCCGAGCCCCGCCGCCGTCGAGCGCAGGCCGGCGTTCTGGCACCGCGACCACGACGATCCCCCCGGGGCCGTCGGCCCCGGGGCGCTCGCGGCGACGGCGGCACTCGTGGCCATGTGGCCGTTCACCTCGGTGATCGCACCCGGGGCGTGGTCGTTCACCGTGATCGCGGTCATCGTCGCCGTGGCCGGGTCGGGAATGCTCGCGCGGCACCTGCTGCGTCGCCGGGCCGCCTGGGTGCAGGACCTCGCCACGCTCGCTGTGCAGATCGTGGTCGCCGTCGCCGTGGTGACGCTGCTCATCGCCGGCGATACGGCTCTCTTCGGCATCATCCCGACATCGGAGACCGCGACGCTGTTCGGCGTGCTGGGCGCCTCCGCGGTCGAAGCGGTCGTGTTCGGGTCCGCTCCTCTGGACCCGTCCCCCGGCCTCGCGGCCGCGATGGGCGTCGGCTTCGCGGTGGTCGCCATCCTGCTCGACCACCTCGTGGCGCACCGCTCGGCCGTGCTGGCGGTGCTCCTGACCGGAGTCGTCGGCGCGGTGCCGATGATCGTCACGCTCGGCGACACCAACGTCGCCTGGTTCGTCCTGTTCGGCGTGATCGCACTGCTGCTGCTCCGCTACACGGCCAGGAAGCATCCCGAGTCCCCTCGCCGTTCGTCGACGTCTCTGGCTGTGGCGGTGGGGGCTGCCGCGCTTGCGACGACCGTGGCCATCGCCCCACTGCTTCCCGTCACCGCGAGCCTCGCCGGCAACGGAACCGGGGTGACCGTGGACGCCTCGCTGCGCCTCGGAGACGATCTGCGACAGCCGAACCCGGTCGAGGTGCTCACGGTGGCCGCCGAGGGCGAGACCGCGCCCTACCTGCGCCTGACCACCCTCTCCCGCTTCGACGGCCGCGTCTGGCAGCCCGACGACAGCGATCTGCAGGCGCAGGACGACGGGTTCGGGCCCCCGGAATGGGCAGAGGACATCGCGACGGAGGAACAGAACACGTCGATCAGGGTGCTGCGGATGTCGAGCTCCTGGCTACCCGTGCCCTATCCCGCAACCGCCGTGCAGGGCCTCAGCGACGCGTGGCGGATCGCTCCGGACAATCGCACGCTCTACTCCCGGGGCGCGGACGCCGTCGGCAACGACTACACGGTCACCTCCACGCGGCTCATCCCCACCCTCGAACAGATCAGGGCGGTCGATGCCGCGTCGCCGGTGGTCGAACCCGACGCCGAACCGGTCGAGCTGCCGGGCATCATCAGCGAGCTCGCCGACGATGTGACCGCGGCCGCGAGCACCGACTACGACCGGCTCGTCGCGCTGCAGAACTGGTTCCGCTCGCAGTTCACCTATTCACTCGAGACGCCGGTGGAAGAGGGCTTCGACGGGACGGGAGCCGACGCCGTCGCGGAGTTCCTCGACGTCCGCTCCGGATACTGCGTGCATTTCGCCGGAGCGTTCGCTCTGATGGCGGAGAGCCTCGACATGCAGGTGCGCATCGTCGTGGGGTACCTCCCCGGCTCCCTCACCGACGAGAAGCGCGGCAGCGAGTCGGTGTTCTCCGTGACCAGCGACCGGCTGCACTCCTGGCCGGAGGTGCTGTTCCCCGGCATCGGATGGGTGCCCTTCGAGCCCACCGCCTCCCTGGGCGTGCCCACCGCGTTCCGTCCCGGAGCGACGCAGGGCGGCAGCGCCGGAACCCCGTCGACACCCGCTCCGACCACGGCGCCGCAGGCCGAGGAGACGTCCGGTCCGGAGATCGATCGCAACGACGCCGGAGGCGACTCGGCCAGCAGCGACGAGCTGCGTCGCCTCGACCCGACGCCGGTCGTCTTCACTGCGTTCGGCGTCGCCGTGGTGCTCCTGCTTCCTGCGATGATCCGCCTCGTGGAACGCCGCATGCGCCTGAGCAGAGCGCGCCGAGGGGACTCCGCGGCTGCATGGGCCGAGTTGCGGGATACGCTGATCGACCTGCAGATCCCCGTCTCGGACGCCGACACCCCCCGAGTGCGCGCAGCCGGCCTGGTGGCACAGCATCAGGTCCCTGCCGAGGCGATGCGGCAGCTCACGGACGCGGTCGAGCGCTCGAACTACGCCCGCGCCGACGAGAGGGCCGACGATCTCTCCGAGCCCCTGAAGGAGGTGCTGACCGGATTGCGTCGGAGCGCCGACCGCAGGACGAGGGTGCAGGCGGTGGTGCTGCCGCGTTCCCTGTACGCTCCGCGAGCCGCCGAGCCGGGCGTGACGACGGCCTGAGCAGTGCCGCGGTGCCGACCGCTCAGGCGGCGTGAGCGGTGCAGCGCACGGCGTCGCAGCCTTCGCAGACCACGAACTGCGATCGACACGACAGATCGGGGCAGTTCGCGGTGCGCTTGGTCGGCGCGCCGCACCCGACGCATTCCCCGATGACGGCTGCGTGGTCGGAGAAGTCGACGGACCCTCGACCATCGAACACGTAGAGCGATCCGTCCCAGAGCCCGTCGTCGCCGAACTTCTCGCCGTATCGGACGATGCCGCCTTCGAGCTGATACACCTCACCGAACCCGCGGGCCGTCATCAGGCTGGAAAGCACCTCGCAGCGGATGCCACCGGTGCAGTACGTGACGACGGGCTTGCCCTTCAAGTCGTCGTAGACGCCGGAGTCGAGGAGCTCGACGAAGTCCCTGGTGGTCTCGGTGTCGGGCACGACAGCCCCGCGGAAGCGCCCGATCTGCGCCTCGAGGGCGTTCCTCCCGTCGAAGAACACCACGTCGTCGCCGCGCTCTTCCACGAGGCCGTGCAGTTCCTCCGGGGTCAGCCGGGTGCCGCCGCCGACCACACCGTCCTCGTCGACGCGAAGCTCCCCCGGTGCGCCGAACGACACGATCTCGTCACGCACCTTGACGCTGAGCTTCGGGAAGTCGAGGCTGCGACCCTCGGCGTCCAGACCGGTCCCCTCGCTCCATTTGATGTCGGCACCGGCGAACGGGCGGTATGAGCGGAACGAGCGCAGCCACTTCTTGAGCGCGGTGATGTCGCCGCCGAGCGTGCCATTGATGCCGTCCTTCGAGATGAGCAGGCGTCCGCGCAGGCCGAGTGCCTCGCCGAGGTCACGCTGCCAGACGCGCACGGCATCCGGGTCGGCCAGAGGGGTGAACGCGTAGAAGAGGACGATCTTTGGTGTTGCCACCTAGGGATTTTACGTCGTCCGCCTGCGCCACCCGTATCCCCCGTCGCGCGGTCATCTCACGTCGCGGGAAAGGAAAGCGGCTCCTCCCGCGATCAGTGCGGCGAGCACCCATCCGGCGGAGACCAGGAGAGCGACAGGCCCGGTCAGCTCCTGATGCGGTGGGATCCCCACTGCGCCCATGTCGAACCGGAAGCCTTCGAGCAATGCGAGAAGCGGCAGATACGCGGCACCGGTGCTCCAGAACATCGCGACGATGACCGCCACCCCCATCGAGAGAGCCGAGACGAAGAGTGCCGCGAGGTGGGCTTGCACGATGAGTCCGATCCCCATGCCCCAGAGGGAGGCGAACGCGCCGAGCACGAGGGTGGAGAGAAGCACCGACCACTCCACCGGGAGTCCTCCCATGACGATCGTCAGCGCCGAGTGTCCGCCGAGCACGGCCGCGAGCGCGACCACGGCACCGCCCATCGCGCACGTGATCGTCCTGACCAGGAGCATCACCCACCGTCGCTGCATCGTCAGACGTTGCGCGACCACCCCGTCCCGACGGTCGATCGTGTACCGGAACGAGCCGTAGACGGCGGCGAGGATCCCCGCGTAGGTCGCGAGGACGGTGCTGAGCGGGGCTGCGAGCTCCGCGCGGGCGTCGACGGAGGCGTTCGCGACCTCGGACGGGATGCTCGCCGCCAGGGTGAGCGACATCGCGAACGCCGCGACCGCGACCCCGAGGAGGACGACATCACCCGCGAGGCTGCGCGCCTGAGCCCGCAGAGCCCGACCGATCACGCAGCGCTCCGGCGCCCTCGCACCCAGGCGATCGCGAGCAGCCCGAGCGTCCACGCGAGCCCGACGGCGACGGCAGGGGCGAGCTCCAGCAGCCTGCGCTGATACCCGGGCACACCGATGGCGGCGATGGCCATGCCGGGCGAGAACTTCGCGACCTCCGGCGCCGTGCGCAGCAGTGCGGACTCCAGCGCCATCGGGAACACGAGGACGATGATCGCCGTGGCGTAGTAGTTCTGCGTGATCCAGCCGATCGCGCCGCCGATGAGCGCACCGAGAATCGTGCCGACGAGAGCCCCCGCGTAGATGCGCCAGGCTTCCTGGGTGAGGGTCGGAGCCACACCGTCCTGAACGAGGAAGACGAAGACGCCCGCGGTCCACAGCGCGAAGACACCGAGCGACAGGGCGACGGCCACCGCCACGCCTGCCACGAGTTTTCCGCCGAAGGTTCGCGGGAACCCCACTGCCGTGAGCGTCCTGTCCATCGACGCGTAGTAGTACTCCCTGGTCACCGCGTAGGCGCTGACGAACGCGGCGGAGATCACCGACCACGCCAGCGGCTCGAGGAGACGAGAGGTCGCCACGCCGGCGGCGACACCCTCGAGGTCGAAGCGCGACCCGTCGGAGAAGAGCACGAACAGCGGCATGAGCACCGCGACGAGGTAGACGGCGAGAACCGAGGGACCGCTCACGGACCGCAGCATCTCCCCGCGGATGACACCCCTCATGCCGATGCTCCCTCGACGAGATCGAAATACCTGCTCTCGAGCGAGTCGACGTCTCCCGCCACGAGCTCGCTGAGCGGGCCGGCGAAGAGCGCGCGACGCTTGATGACCACGACCTGGTCGACGACCTGTTCGAGTTCCGGGAGCTGATGGCTGGAGACCAGGACCGTCCCTCCCCGCGCGACGAAGTCACGGAGGAAACGGCGGAGCCAGCGGATGCCGTCGGGATCGAGGCCGTTCGCCGGCTCGTCGAGGATGAGGGTGCGTGGAGAGCCGATCAGTGCGGCCGCCAGACCGAGTCGCTGCGTCATGCCCGTCGAGAAGGCCTTCACCCGACGACGGGCATCATCCGCGAGGCCGACCTCTTCGAGCACCTCGTCCACGCGTCGACGGGGCGCGCCGGCTGCGAGTCGGCAGATCTCCAGATGCCGCCGCGCGGTGATGCCCGGTTCGAACCCGAAGCCGTCCATATGCACTCCTACGCGCGACGCCGGATCGCGCCGCGCCGCGAACGGCTCCCCGTCGATCAGACAGTCGCCGCTCGTGGGCCTGAGCAGACCGACGATGGCCCGCAGGGTCGTCGATTTGCCCGCGCCGTTCGGCCCGAGCAGACCGACGATCGAACCGCGCGGCACGGCGAACGACAGGTCCTCGACCGCCGCCCGATGCCCGAATCTCTTGGTGAGCGCTCGCACCTCGATCGCAGGCTGGTTCGTCTTCATTGCCTCTCCTCCTCTTCTGCCCACAGGGGCGACAGCGGCGCCATCACACCCCGCATCCAGAGCATCTGCCACACGTTGGTCGTTCCGAGGTCGATACGGGCCTGGCCGGTCGACGGGAGTCTCCGCTCCGGCATCTCCACGTCGACGGTCCCGACGACCACGGCGGGAACAGTCAGTCCCTCGGCTCTGACGGGGAACAGGGCGTCCACGGGAACCGTGATCGGTTGCGGCGGCTGGGGGCGGACACTGCCCACCCCCAGCGGTTCGTTCATGAGGATGCCGCGACTGCTCAACAGCACGCGGGCGCCGTCGGGCACCTCGACCGCGGTCCTTTCGCCTCCCTGGACGAGGCTCACCCGACCGTCGTCGGCGACGAACCCGAACGTCGCCGTGGCGGGAACGGGCAGCAGCGTGCCGGTGATCACGACCGCCGCAGCCAGGGCGAAACCCACTCCGACGAAGCGGACTCGGGAGACGCCGGAGCCCAGCACGCGGGAGAGCGCGCGCACCAGCAGTCCGCAGCCCACCAGGACGACGACGGCTTCGAGCGCGACCACGAACAGACCGAGCACCGGTCCCCCGTCGGCGAACGCGTGCACCGTCCTGGTCACCACGAGCACGACCATCACGACCGGGGCGAGCAGGCTCGTGAGACCGAACGGCACGCTCCACCACGTCTGCACGCTCCGGTTCACCGGCGCTCCGCCGAACAGCCGGCGGCTCAGCGCGTTCGCACCGTCGCTGATGGTCCTGGCACGGAGGTTCGGCGTGTCGAGGGCGTTCATCAGGGCGATGTAGCCGTCGAATCGCACGAACGGGATGAGGTTCACGAGCACGATGACGACGCAGGACGTGGCCAGAAGCAGCAGCACGTCTCTGACCGTGGACCGGGGCGCGGCGAGCGCGAGCAGCACCGCGGCCGCCGCCACGACGGCGTGCACCGCCGGACCTGCGAGCGCGACGGCCACGCGGTGTCGTCGGTCGGCGAGACGCCATCCGTCCGTGACGTCGACGAAGAACGCGGGTGTGAGATAGAAGATCATGAACCCGGCTCGTCGGGGACTGCCGCCGAACCTGGTGAGGGTGAGCCCGTGAGCACCCTCGTGGAGCAGGGTGATGAGCGAGAGCAGGACGATCAGCGTCAGCACCGCACCCAGCGGCAACGGCCGGGTGAGGACGTCTCGCAGGTCGCCGGCCTGCAGGATCGCGGCCACCAACCCGGCACAGAGGAGCACGGCCACAGATGCCACAAGCACGCGAGAGGACGGGCGGAAGACTGCGCCGTCGAGACGTGCGAAGAGGGTGGGCGCGCGAAGGGTCGCGAATTGCAGGGTGAACGGCGGCCGGTAGCTGATGCGCCCGGGTGCGCGCTTCGCACCGCCCTCGAGCAGTCCGTTGTCCCGGAACCGTCCGACCAGTCGCAGAAAGCTCTCCGGCGATTCCGACGCGGCGAACCGTCGGTGCAGGGCCTGCACCGTGGTCCCGCCGTCCATCGCCGTCAGCAGTTCGATGACCGCGGGCGACACCCTCGACGATGGCACGCCGTCGACGACGGCGATCCACGCCGCGTCCTCGCCCGTGCTCTCGAAGACGACACCGTGGGCCAGCAGCGGGCAGGTGTCGGCTCCCAGCGGCTCCGTCGCCGGGGATGCCCGCCTACGGGAGAGCTTCCGAAGAACCGCCGTCATCCCGTGCCTCCCTGGGAGCGACCTCGCGATGTCGTGAGCAGGAGGATGTCCGTTCCCCCCGGCGAACGGACGGGAGCGACATCGGGCGCGGCGAATCCCGCCTCGACGAGTTCGCTCGACAGGACCTCGTGACCGAGTACGTGCAAGCGGCTGGTGAGCACGGGCACCGATGCACCGGCGGCGATGTCGGACGCTCGAACCCAGTTGACCACGCGGACGGCGCCGCCTTCCTCGATCTGCTGCGAGAAGAGATAGGTGTCCGTTCCGGCGGGTCCGGGGACCGTGATCTCCTCGTCTCTCGCCGACGCCAGGCTCTCCGCGGCGGCGCCACCCGCGACGGTCAGGGCGAAGACCCCGTCCGGGGTGAGGTGCTCATGCACGCGCGCGAACAGCAGCGATCGATCCTCGCGGTCGAGCAGGGTCACGGATGTGGCTCCGAGCACGATGAGCCCGTAGCGGTGTCCGAGGTGGAAATCGCGCATGTCCGCGACGACGCAGTCGAGCCTCGGATGGTCGGGCATCGCACGACGGAGGTGCGAGAGCATGTCTCGCGAGGTGTCGATCGCGGTCACCTGCTTGCCGGATCTCAGCAGCGGGATCGTCAGTCGCCCGCTCCCCGCCGCGATGTCGAGCACGGGGTCGGCGGTGACTCTCGCGAGCCCCAGCACCTCGCGGACCTCCACGCGATCAGGGCCGACGAGCCGCTCGTAGAAGTCCGTCCCCGCCCCGGTGTACAGGTCGAGCGGCTGCGCCACGGCATCGGCGCCGTCGAGCAGTGCCGACACGGTGTCGGTGATCAGGTCTGGCATTCGGTTCATGGCCTCTCTGGGATCGGACGGGAAGTGCGGGCGAGAGGACCCGCCCGCACTCCGGTCAGGTCGCGATGGCTGCCGCCCCGCCGATGATGGCGATGATGTAGCTCGCGTGCTCCCACCATTCGGTGGGCGCGTCGATCTGTTCGAGTTCCGAGAACTCCAGCGACGTCGTCTGCACAGTGCACCTCCTTCGATTGGTCCGTTCGGCAGCTGTCTAGGTCAGAGCGAGAATTCCGATGATGACGCCCACGGCGAATCCCCGCATGTAGTCATCGGTGTCGTTCAGCGCGTCCATGGCTTCGAGCTCTGTGAATTCGAGCGTCGGCATTGCGGCTTGCATGTTTCCTCCTTTCCGATGTCGACCACCTCGTCGGGATCGCGTCAGGTGGCAGCGGCCGCGCCGATCCCGATGAGGACCAGAGCACCGATCACGCCCTGATAGAAGCTGTCCCAGCTCGGCGCCTCCATCGCGTCCAGCTCCTGGAACTGGATCGTCTTCTGCGTGTTCTCCTTCATTCACTTCACCTCCTTCGGCTCGAACATCGACGGTCGGTCACCTGCACCGACCGCGTGGCTGCTCCAGCGGGATTCGCGGAGCACGTCGTGGAAGTCGCCTTCGACCAGGCCGGGGAGCATCGGCTGTCGGTTTCCCCATGCGCGCTCCGTGGTGAGTGCGATGTGGCGCATCTCATGGGCCGCGGGGCGTGACGGAAGCGGGATCCGCCATCGCTCGACGAGTGCCTCGATGCCGGTGGCGGGATCGATGGGCAGGTCGATCACGCCGGCGACCTCGGTCCAGAAGCGCTCCAGGCTGCGCGCATCGCCCCACCGTGAGTCCCCGGCGCCGATGCGGCGCCAGACGGCGCCGCAGACCGCCGCCGTGGCGACCATCTTGCGAACGCCCAGTCGGAACGCCACCTCGTTCGCGAGGTACCAGTGCCGCGCGCTGAAGGGATCGCCGCCACGCAGCGCCGATGTGCGCTGCGTGGCGGCGCTGAGACGTGCCAGACGCGATCGTCCCGCAGTCGAGACGGTGTCGTGCGACGCCGCCGCGAGGAGGGCCGTGCCGAGGACGCTGGCGTCTCTGCGCGCTCTGTCCGTTCGCCGAGGACTCGTCGAGGCACCGGCGACACGGAGGAACGCCTCCAGCGCCCCCTCGGTCACCGCCGCGGAGGGGAGGGAGCTCAGCTGGCGCGGATCGAGCACGGCATGCCGCGGTCGCAGAGCACGGCCGACGATGAGACGGTAGCCCTGGTCGTTCTCGAGAACGGCCACGCAGTTCGTCTCCGACGAGGTGCCGAGCGTGGTCGGCACGGCCAGGAGGTCGACGGCCGGCGCCGCATCGGGCAGTACGGTGAGGGCCGATCGCGACGCGTGGCCGATGGCGTAGTCGAACATCCGTCGAGACACGAGCACGAGCGCGGCGATCTTGCTCGCATCGAGAACGCTCCCGCCCCCGACGGCCACGACCCTCCGCGGCGGACGGCGGATGATCTGCCGCGCGATCTCCCGCACGGTCGTCACGTCCGCCCGTTGCGCGTCGACGTCGATCCGCCGTGCCGCGTATCCGGCCAGGTGCGACGACGGGACGGCCGCGTCCGCGATCACGAGGGTGTCGTGTCCGGCGGTGAGGCGCGTGATCGTGCGCGATGCGCTCCCGTCTCCGTGCCACAGCGTGGGCACACGCGCCGAGAAGTCCGTGATCATGCCGCTGCACCCCGCGTGTGGGCGAGCCCCGCTCGCACCGCGGTCTCGGTCTCGCGGAGCTCCGCCGCGTCGAATCCGTACGCGGGTATCAGCTCGATGGAGCTCGGGCCCGGCTGCACCAGCACACCGCAGCGGGCGATGGCCGAGACGACCTCCAGCACCTCCGGGCCGGACAGCCCCGTCTCGTCGGGGTGTCGCAGACCCAGACCGACGAAGCATCCGCTCCCGGTGATCTCGGTCACCACGCCGTCCGCTTTCAGCCGCGCGGCCAGGTCCTGCACCTCGGTCGCGAGCGCCTGGGTGACGGTCTCCACGTCGATGCGCCGCAGTTCCTCGATCACCGCGACGATCGCCGCGGCACACGCCGGGGTTCCGGCCTGCGTCTCACCGTGCACGAACGTCCACCCGCCTCGGATGAATGCCGTGGCGATACGCGGACCGATCAGGAGGGCGGCCGCACCCATCACGCCGTTCGTCAGCGCTTTCGAGAGAATGAGCACATCGGGCGGCGCGGCCCACCTGTCGGTGGCGAGCATGGTCCCGGTGCGCCCGAATCCCGTCGCGACCTCGTCCGCGACGATCAGGAATCCGTACTGTTCGCGCAGTGCGAGAAGGCGCTCGACGAACGCACGGGACAGCGCATATGCGCCGCTGCCGAGCACGGGCTCCACGACCACCGAGGCCACTCTGGTGCCTTCCCGCTGCAACAGCGCAGCCAGCTCCTCGCCGTCGTCGGCGTGGGAGACGTGGCGGACCGCGCGACGGTCGACGCCGTAGACGGACTGCAACAGGTCGTCCCCGCTGAGGACGTGGCTGCCGTACATGGTGCCGTGATAGCTGCCCTTCAACCCCACGACCAGCGACCGAGCCGCCGAGCCGGTCTGCGCCCAGTACTGCCGTGCGAGCTTCATGGCCGCGTCGTTCGCCGCGCCACCCGAGGTCGAGAAGATGACGCGGTCGTACCGGCCAGGACCGGCGAGCTCGATGAGGGCATCCGCCGCGTCTTCGGCGTAGCGATGCGGCGCCCGGAACAGCGACAGGTACGACGCGTCACGCGTGACCCTGGCGACGGCCTCGCCGATGGCCGGGTTCCCGAAACCGAGCGGCACGTTCCAGAGTCCGCTCGTGGCGCACAGGCGCGTGGAGCCGTCGGCGAACGCGATCCGGTGTCCGGTGGCGCCGACGGCGATGCGATCCGGCGTGAACGTCGTGTCGGCGGGGAGCATCGACGTCCACAGGGCGTGCGGTGCGGTCATCGTGACGCCTCCTCAATAAGACGTCCGGAGAGAGGTCTGCCGCCGTGGATCCCCAGCGCGATGACCGCCTCGCGGCACAGCACTCTGGCGTGGTCGTCCGGAATGCCGAGCGTCCGGGCCACGCGATCCGTCGCGCGGTCCGGAGTGCTCGAGGTCTGGACGAGAGCCACGACGCGGGCCGTCTGCGGTGAGAGCAGCTGACGACGCAGAGTCGTCGTGTCCGCGAGTACGAAGCCTTCCGGGGTGTCGAGGAGGAAGGGGTCCGATGAGCGGGGCTCGGCGTCGGCGAGGTCGTCGTCGACGAGCAGCCAGCCGAAGCCCGAGATCCGCGCCGTCCCGTTCCCGAGCCCGAGCATCTTGATGAGGTCGGTGGCCCGGAGGTAGCGCCCGATCCACTCGTGAGCCGCCAGGTCGCCGGCGATCCGCTCCCTCGGCGCGATGCCGGACAGGGAGGCCGCGCGCGGCAACGGGGTGGCGAGGATCGCAGGCAGGTCGCCGACGTCTCCGAGAACCTCGCCCTGCACGCCGGCTCTGACGGCTCCGTCGTCACCGATGCGCAACGCGCTCGGGACATCGGAACCGTCGGGCGCCGCGAGCGTGTGCCGATCGGCCAAGAGCACGCGCGGATCGATCAACGCCGTCGGGAACACCCCCGTGTCCCGAGCGAGTTCCGCGTCGTCGATGAAGGCCTGCCAGCTGGAGGCGTCGAAGAACCGGACCGCCGTGGGCCCGATGATCTGGATGAACGCCGCAGCGACGTAGTCCTGGAACTCGACGCCGCGCTCACCGAAGAACACCTCGTCCCCGGGCTCACTCACGGCGCCGTCGTACCTGCCGACGCCGGCGACGCCCTCCCACGACGGGGTGCCCTCGGGCAGCAGGACCAGGTCGTCGCTACCCGCCACGTGGCGGACGGCATCCGTCTCAGCACCGCGCTCCACGAAGAAGATCCGTGAGTGATGCTCCCGCTCTCCGGTGATCCACTCCCGGAATGCTCGCGCTCCGAGGAGGTGCGGATCCGTCGCGCTCTGCCCGGGCATCAGGAGGCGTCCCGCCGACTCACGCCGAGATCGATCCCCGCATCGCGCAGCCGGTCGCCGAGTCTGTGCATCAGCGGCGCGATGCCCGTCGGCCGCACGCCGAGTTCGAAGGCCATCAACCCTGTCGCCGATGACTCGTCTCCGGTGGCCAGCAGACATTCGGTTGCCCGCGCAGCATCGATTCCGAGTCGGAGATGTATGCGGCGATGCGGATCGACCAGGACATACTCCTCTCCGTCGTCCGTCATGAGCAGAGGAGCGTCGGCCGACACGACGACGGGAAACGCCCCACTCTCGTCCAAGGCTCTGATGAGGTGTCCCCCGAAGCCGGAGATTGTCGGACGGCCACGGCTCCCGCGCCAATCCCGCAGCGCATCGAGCGCTGCCAGGTAGCGCCCGAACCACGGACGGTCGTCGAGGTCTGCATCGAGCACGCGAGGATCCATGATGCGGGCGAACGGCCTTCCGCGCCCGCCGACTCCGTCGGCGGCGACCCGCACTTCCGCTCTCGCGTCGCCCACCTGGCCGAGTAGCGCTCCGTCCGGGCCGTCGCGATACTCTCCGTCCGCCGTCACGTGCACGCGGACGAGGCCGCCACCGCACGCAGCGCTGGCGAGGAACGACGCGCGGGATTCCAGAGTCGCCATGGGGCTCAGCAGCTGGCCGACGAAGATCCCGTCGTCTCTGGCCGTGTCGGCATCGCTGAGGAAGGCAGCAAGCCCTTCGGCGCTTCCCTGACGGATGACGGTGGGCGAGACGATCGAGAGGAACGGCGCGGCGACGTACTCCTGCAGCTCGACGACGTGATGAGTGTCGAGCACCAGCCGGTCACCCGGCTCGCGGAAACGACCGCCGTACTCCATGACGTTCTCCTGCGCGAAGGAGGTCGAACGCGACGGCGTGAACACGACGTCGTTCCGCCCCGCCTCCCGGAGCACATCGGCCAGATGCGTCGCCGTCTCGAGGAAGAACACCGCCCCATCGCCGAGAGCACGCCGTCCGCTCACGTATTGCTCGAAAGCCGCCACGGTGCGGTGGCTGCGTCTCGTCATCGTCGAACTCGCCTGCATGCTTCCCCCAGAGAAACGTCGTATCGCGATCGAAGACGATACGTCCTCACATGAGGCTATACACGTGACGGGTGACGTGCAATATTTCACATCGATGGACGTTCACGTGCGGACTCACGCCCTGTCACGCAGCCCTCCCCGCATCGGATAGGATGGACAGGTTGTTCCTTGGTGACGTGTCCGAGCGGCCGAAGGAGCACGCTTGGAAAGCGTGTGTTGTGCAAGCAACCGCGGGTTCGAATCCCGCCGTCACCGCCGAAAACGAGAAAAGCCTCCGCGCCAGCGGGGGCTTTTCTCGTATTCATCGAGCGCTGGGGATTCGGGGAGGCGCGAGCGCAGCGAGCACCGGAGTCCCCCCGTCACCGCCGAAAACGAGAAAAGCCTCCGCGCCAGCGGGGGCTTTTCTCGTTCGTGTCGGGCGCGGTCCTCCGCTCAGTCGTCGAAGCGCACGCCGTAGATCTGTCCGCCCGGTTCCGCCGGCAGTCGCGTCATGCCGAGGCGCTCGTAGAAGGCGGCTGCGCCCGTGTTGTCCGGGTCGATGCCGAGGTGCAGGCCGCGCACTCCGCGTCGGGTCAGCTCGGCGAACAGCGTCTCGATGAGTCGGCGCCCGAGTCCCTGCCCCTGGGTCTCCGGAAGCAGATCGATGTGCAGGTGGGCGGGGTGGTCGACGACGTTCGGCTCGATGCCGGCCGCGCGGCTGTAGCCGTAGTCGATCATCCTATCCTCGCGGGTGACGATCTCGGCCGGTCGCGGGTAGCGGGCCTCGAGGGCGGGCCACCACTCCTCTCGGAACCACGTGTAGAAGGCGTCGGTGTCGTCGGTCGCCACGATGTAGCCGATCGTCCGCTCGTCGTCGCTCTCGACCACCCACGCGAGGTCCGGATGACGCTCGGCGTAGGGCACGGCGAACAGGTCGCCCCACAGCGAGTCGTCGGAGAGGACGCCGGTGGCATCCGCTCCGGCATCGGCCGTCTTCACGCAGATCTCGTACAGCGCGGCACGATCGGTGGGGCGGTACGGACGGATGCGAGACAAGACGACTCCTCTGGAGGGAACGGGGCCTCTCAGCCTATCGGCGCCTCGACCGCCGGCTTCCCGTTCTGCTGCACCCACGGAAGCAGCCAGGCGGCGAGCACCAGCACGACGCCGGCACCGACCAGAGCGCCGCCGAGGGTGTCGCTGGCCCAGTGCACCGACAGGAAGGTGCGCGAGAGCGCCATCCCGAGGATCCACGCCGCACCGACGATCGCCACCCAGACCCGCGGGAACAGTACCCAGAGCACGAGGGCGATGGTCGCGGCGTTCGCGGTGTGCCCTGAGGGGAAGGAACCGTAGTCGCTCACCACCAGCATGTCGTCGGGCCGAGCGCGGCCGAACAACTGCTTGAGCACCTGCACACCGGCGGCGCTCGCGGCGAAACACAGCGCGGCGAACAGCGCACTGCGCCACCGACGCGCCAGCACGAGCGCCAGGATCACCAGCAAGGGCACCCCGAAGATCGCGACCCATCCCCCGCCGACCCAGTTCAGGGCGAGGGCGAAGTCGACCATCCAGTCGGCGCGGACGCCCGCGACGGTGTCGTTCCACCAGTTGTCGAAGCCCGGCGTCTGCGGGTAGGCGAACACCACCACGGCGCCGAGAATCGTCGCGAGCGCGAGGAGGCCCACTCCCCACCACAGCAGCATCCGCCTGTTCATCGTCCCATTCTGTCGGACGATGCCTGAACACTCAGGGAGCGAGCATCCCGACCGTGCGCGGGCGCACCACGAACCAGAGCGACAGGATGCCGATCGCGGCGCAGCCGACCATGACGGAGGCCATGGTGGTCGCGGTGATACCCGCGTCATGCGAGAGCCAGCCCACGACCGGCGAGATGAGCCCGGCGACACCGAAGTTGGTCGCACCGATGATCGATGCGGCGGTCCCTGCTGCCTTCCCATGACGGTCGAGCGCGAGGACCTGCACGTTGGGGAACGTGAATCCGCAGGCCGTCATGAAGACGAACAGCGGGATGACCGTACCCCACAGCCCGAGACCGAGCTGGTCGGTGACGATGATGGCCGTTCCGGCGATGAGCAGCACGGCGGTGGAGTAGGCCATGACCCACTGCGGCCCGAAGCGCGCGGCCAGACGTGACGCGGTCTGGACTCCGACGACGACGCCGAGCGAGTTCACCGCGAACAGCAGACCGTACTGCTGCGCGTCGAGCCCGTGCGTCACCTGGAACAGGAAGGGGGACGCCGACAGGTAGGAGAACAGACCGGAGAACGTCATCCCGCCGATCACGAGCACGCCCAGGAACACCCGATCGGACAGCACCGAACGGTAACGCTGCAGCATGGTGGCACCGCCACGGTCCTGACGCCGCGCGACGGGAAGGGTCTCCGGGATGAACAGGATCGTCGACAGCAGCATCACGATGCCGTAGGCCGCGAGCACCCCGAAGATGCCGCGCCACGGCATGAGCGTGAGGAGCCAGGAGCCGATGAGCGGCGCGATGACCGGAGCCACACCGGAGACCAGGGCGAGGCGCGAGAGCATGACGACGAGTCGACGCCCGCCGAAGAGGTCGCGCACGATCGCCATGGCCACGACTCCTCCGGCCGCAGCGCCGATACCCATGAGCACGCGTGCCACGCTGAGCAGCGCGAGATCCGGGGCGAAGGCTGCGCCCACACTGGCCAGCACGTGCAGAGCGGTCACCGCGATGAGCGGCACACGGCGCCCGACCTTGTCGCTGAGCGGACCGACCACCAGTTGACCGAGCGCGAAGCCGATCATCGTTCCGGTCAGGGTCAGCTGGATGGCGGCTGCCGTGGTCTGGAAGTCCTGCTCCAGAACCGGGAAGGCGGGAAGGTAGAGGTCGATCGTGAACGGGCCGAGGGCCGTGAGCGCGCCGAGCAGGATGATGTACAGCGTGCGACGGCCGAGGGAGATGGCATCGCCCGGGTGCAGCATGATCGGCGCGGTCGCGGGGTTCGCGCCGAGGGTGCGGATGGCGCCGGTCGCGGTCGGGATGCGGATGCTTCCCGTCGCGGTGCGTTCCGGCGGCGAGATCTTCGGTGCGTCATCGGCGGAATCCTCCGCCTTCACGACGGGGAGGGAATCAGTGCGGGGAGCGTCGGACACGACGTCCTTCCAGAGTTCAGGGGATGCAATGGTCGAATCGATTCGACCAGGGGAAGCCCCCATGTTACCGCCGCCCGGACCGCTTCCACACGGACGAGAACGGAGAACGCACCCCCGCGGATCCGCGGAGGTGCGTCTCAGAAGGCGCCTCGATCAGCGCGAGATGCGGTCGAGTCCCTGCTCGAGGTCGGCGATCAGGTCGCCCACGTCTTCGATTCCCACCGAGAGCCGCACGATGTTCTCCGGGACGGCGAGCTCGGTACCTCGTACGGACGCGTGCGTCATGTCCGGCGGGTATCCGATGAGCGACTCGACACCGCCGAGCGACTCTGCGAGCTGGAACACCGAGGTGCTCTCGACGAAGGCGCGCGCCGCGTCGGCGCCGGCCGCGAGACCGAACGACAGCATCCCGCCGAAGGCGCTCATCTGCTTCGCCGCGATGTCGTGGCCGGGGTGCGAGGCGAGACCGGGGAAGTACACCTGGACGAACTCAGGGCGGGCCTGCGCCCACTCGGCGATGGCCTGAGCGTTCTCGGAGTGCTGGCGCATCCGCAGCGCGAGCGTCTTGATGCCGCGGGTCGTCAGCCAGGCATCCAGCGGTGCGGAGACCGCGCCGACCGCGAACTGCTGGAACTTCACCTGCTCGAAGAACCGATCGTCCGCGAACACGACCGCACCGCCGAGCACGTCCGAGTGGCCGCCGAGGTACTTGGTCGTGGAGTGCACGACCAGGTCGGCGCCGAGCGCGAGCGGCTGCTGCAGCGCCGGCGAGGCGAACGTGTTGTCGACGACGACCGTGAGACCCGCCGCATGCGCGATCTCGGCGATCTGCGCGATGTCGACGATCTTCAGGAGCGGGTTGCTCGGCGTCTCCAGCCAGACGATCTTCGTCTCGGGGCGGATGGCAGCGCGGAGCGCGTCGATGTCTGCGAGCTCGACCGTCGTCGTCTCGATACCCCAGGGCGCCAGCACCCGGGTGAGGAGCCGGTACGTTCCGCCGTAGACGTCGTTGCCGAGCAGGACGTGGTCTCCCGGCTTCAGGATCCCGCGCAGCAGCGCGTCCTCCGCCGCGAGCCCCGAGGCGAAGGACAGCGCGCTCGCACCTCCCTCGAGAGCCGCGAGCTGCGTCTCGAGCGAAGAACGTGTGGGGTTCCCCGCACGGTTGTACTCGTACCCTGAGCGCAGGCCCCCGACGCTGTCCTGCACGTGCGTGGAGGACTGATAGATCGGCGGGATGATCGCGCCCGTGACGGGGTCTGGCGCTTGTCCTGCGTGGATGGCTCGGGTGGCGAAGGCGTGATCGGACATGCTCCTCAGCCTACGTCCGCGCTCGCACGGACGGCCGTCCGGTTACGCCCCGGGTCGGCCGATATCCCGACATCCTCAGCGCGACAGATAGGCGAGCAGATCCTGACGCGTCAGCACCGTGTGCGGCTTGCCGTCTTCGGTCACCAGCAGCGCGTCGGCATCGGCGAGCGCTGCCTTGGCCTGAGCGACGGGAGCGTGGATGCCGACGAGCGGCAGCCTCTCCCCCACGTGCGCCCCCACTGCGTCCGTCGCGTTCGCCTCACCACGGAACAGCAGGTCGAGCAGCCCCTTCTCGTCGACGGTGCCGACCACCTCGCCCATCATCACGGGCGGCTCGGCGCTCAGCACGACCAGCTGCGAGACGTCGTACTCGGTCATCATCCCGATGGCCTCGAGCACGGTGTCGGTGGGATGGGCGTGAACCAGGTCGGGGATGCCCGCGCCCTGTCGCGACGGACGAGCGGCGAGCACGTCGGCGACGGTCTCTCCCTCCTCCAGCTCGCTGAAGCCGTAGGAGCGCATCCATCCGTCGTTGAAGATCTTGCCCAGGTAGCCGCGCCCGCCGTCGGGGAGCAGCACCACCATCACGGCATCCGCGGGCAGATCCCGCGCGACGCGCAGCGCACCGACCACGGCCATGCCGCTCGATCCGCCGACGAGGATGCCCTCCTCGCGGGCAAGCCGCCGCGTCATGGCGAAGGCCTCTGCGTCTCCGACCGCGACGATCTCGTGCGGCACGGTCGGATCGTAGGCACCGGGCCAGATGTCCTCGCCCACGCCCTCCACCAAGTACGGACGACCGGTCCCGCCGCTGTAGACGCTCCCCTCGGGGTCGACTCCGACGATGCGCACCCGTCCGTCAGAGACTTCACGCAGGTAGCGACCCGTGCCCGTGATCGTGCCACCGGTACCGACGCCGGCGACGAAGTGCGTGACCTCGCCGTCGGTGTCGCGCCAGATCTCCGGCCCCGTCGTCTCGTAGTGGCTACGCGGGCCGTTCGGGTTCTCGTACTGGTTGGGCTTGAAGGCACCGGGGATCTCGCGCGCGAGCCGGTCGCTCACGCTGTAGTACGACTCGGGACTGTCGGGGGCCACCGAGGTCGGCGTCACGACGATCTCGGCGCCGTAGGCCCGCAACACGTCGATCTTGTCCTCGCCGACCTTGTCCGGCAGCACGAAGACGCAGCTGTAGCCGCGCTGCTGAGCGACGAGCGCCAACCCCACCCCGGTGTTGCCGCTGGTCGCTTCGACGATCGTGCCCCCGGGCTTCAGGTCGCCCGACGCCTCCGCGGCATCGATGATCCGCGCGGCGATGCGATCCTTCGACGACCCGCCGGGGTTCAGGTACTCCAGCTTCACGAGCACTGTGCACGCCACACCCTCGGTGACGCGATTCAGCTTCACGAGGGGCGTGTCGCCGACGAGGTCGACGATCGAGTCTGCGTACTTCATGACTTCAGGGTAGACGCGCGGATGCCGCGACCGGGGCTGTGTTGCACCCGACCGCGGCATCCGTCCTCTCGAAAGGCCCCCGGTGTCTCTCGAAGGTCAGCCCTTCGTCGATCCGGCCAGCAGGCCGCGGACGAAGTAGCGCTGCAGAGCGAAGAACACGATCAGCGGCACGATGATCGACACGAAGGCGCCCGCCGTGAGCAGATACCAGTCGTTTCCTCTGGTTCCGGTGATCTCGGCCAGCAGCTTCGTGATCGGCGCGGCAGCTCCATCGGCGAACACCAGTCCGACGAGCAGGTCGTTCCAGACCCACAGGAACTGGAAGATCGCGACGGATGCGATCGCCGGCATCGTCAGCGGCAGCACCACGCGGAAGAAGATCTGGCCGCGGGAGGCACCGTCGACGCGGGCCGCCTCGATGATCTCCCCCGGGATCTCCGACATGAAGTTGTGCAGCAGGTAGATCGCCAGCGGTAGCGCGAACATGGTGTGCGCGATCCACACCTGCGCGTAGCCGTCCGACGCGCCGAGCGGCTGCGTCACCTGGAGGCCGAAGAGATTGATCCCTCGCGAGAACGAACTCAGCAGTGGCACCAGGGCCATCTGGATCGGCACGATCTGCAGGGCGAACACGAAGATGAACAGCGCGTTGCGGCCCTTGAAGTCGATCCACGCGAAGGCGTAGGCCGCCATCGAGGCGATCATCAGCGGTACGAGCGTGGCCGGGATCGTGATCGCGATCGAGTTGACGAACGACTCGAGGATCGTGAGCTGCGTCGTGCCGGACTGCAGCACGTCGACATAGTTCTCGATCGTCACCTGCGGATCGGCGAAGAACGTCCACCATCCGCTCGACTGGATCTGATCGCGCGGCCGGAACGAGGAGATGAACAGCCCGAGCGTCGGGATCGTCCAGAGCACCGCGATCACGATGGAGGCGACGGACGCCCAGGGGCGCGACAGCTTCTTGCGAGCGCGTCCTGCGGAGCCTTCGATGCCGCCTCCGGTCGTGATGGCGCGGGTGCTGACAGCGGTTTCGGACTTCACGGTGTCGGTCATCGGATCTCCCGCTGCTTCTTGATCTGGCGTGCGTTGTAGATGACGATCGGCAGCACCAGGATGAACAGGATCACGGAGAGCGCGGCACTGCGTCCGGCCTCGAACTTCGAGAACTGGGTGTACATCTCGTTCGCGAGCACCGAGGTGCCGTAGTTGCCGGCGGTCATCGTCCTGACGATGTCGAACACCTTCAGCGAGGCGATCGAGATCGTCGTCAGCACCACGATCAGTGCGGGGCGGATGGAGGGGATCGTCACCGAGATGAAGCGCTCCCAGGCATTCGCACCGTCGAGCTCCGCCGCTTCGAGCAGTTCCTGCGGCACGCCCTTGATCGACGCGGACAGCAGCACCATGGCGAAACCGGTCTGCACCCAGATGAGCACCACGATCAGGAACAGCGTGTTCCACGGCTCGTTCAGCAGCCACTGCTGCGGCTCACCGCCGAACCACACCATGATCTGGTTGAGCAGACCGATCTGCTCGAACTGGGGGCCGCGGTACTCGTACATGAACCGCCAGATGATGCCGGCCCCGACGAAGGAGATCGCCATGGGCATGAACACGAGGACCTTGTAGATCTTCTCGCCGCGGGTGCGGTCGATGAACACCGCGTAGGCGAGACCGACGATGGTCGACACGGTCGGGACGAGCAGCACCCAGATGATCGTGTTGACGACCGAGGTGATGCCATCGGACTGCGTGAAGATCCACAGGTAGTTGGCGAACCCGACGAAGTCCTTCCCCGACGAGTTCAGGAACGACGAGTACATCGTCTGGATGGACGGCAGGATCAGGCCGACCAGCAGCAGCAGGATGGCTGGTGCCATGAAGGCGACGAGCTGGATCAGATAGCCGGCGCCGTCGCGTGATCGATAGTCGAGCCAGAAGAACAGCGCCCCGACCGCGACCGCCACTCCCATCGCCCAGTAGTAGGAGTTGAAGAACCACATCACGGCGAACGGGATGAGCAGGCACATCGCCAGCCGGATGCCGGTGTAGAGCGCTCCCCTGCGTGGAGCGATGTCCACGAGGAACAGGATGAGCGCCACGACCACCGCGAAAGCGATGACGACGGCGACCGCCTGCAGGATCGGCGGGAGCGAGCCGATCCACTGGAAGAAAATAGTCGCGTTCACGGATTCCCCTTCATCACGCGGAGCGTAACGACGACCGCGCATCGGCGTGCGGCGTCGAGAGATGAGGAGGGCTGCCTCCCAGAGGGCAGCCCTCCTCGTCTATCAGCTGGCGGGCCAGCCCGTCTGGATCTGCGTGAGGACGTCGTCCGTCGGCGTGCCGTTGACCCAGGCCACGATGCCCTTCCAGAACGTGCCGGCGCCGACGGCACCCGGCATCAGGTCGGACGCGTCGAAGCGGAAGGTGGTGTCCGGGTCCTGAAGGATCTTGATGGTCTCCTGCAGGATCGGGTCCTTCGCGTTCGCCGGGTCGAGCCCGTTGTTGGCCGAGGTCACGCCGCCGAGGCTGACGCGGCTGTTCGCCCACTCAGGGCTCGAGAGGTACTCGAGCACCTTCTGGGTGGCCTCGGAGTCGGTGAACGCTCCGACGATCTCACCGGCACCGGTCACGGCCTTGTCGTCGGCGCTCTCACCCGGGAGCATGAACGCCCAGACGTCGCCGTCCTCCGCGACCGTCGTGCCGTCGGGGAAGAAGCCCGAGAGGAACGAGGCCTGGTGCGTCAGCGCGCACTCGCCGGCGGCGAGCTTGGGAGCGACGTCACCGAACGCGGTGGAGTTGATCGAGCGGACGTCACCGAAGCCGGCGTTGACGTTTGCCGGGTTCAGCAGGACCTCGCCGACCGAGTCGAACGCCTGCTTGATCTGCGGGTCGGTGAACTTGACCTCGTTGGTGACCCACTGGTCGTAGACCTCCGGACCGGACTGACGCAGCACGTAGTCCTCGACCCAGTCCGTTCCCGGCCATCCGGTCGCGGTGCCCGACTCGAAGCCGGCGCACCAGGCGGGCGTGCCCGTCGCAGCCTGGATCTTGTCGGTGAGGGCGCTCATCTCATCGAGCGTGGTCGGAACCTCGACGCCCCATTCCTTGAACTTCGCTGGCGAGTACCAGATCCACCCCTTGACGTTGGCCATGAGCGGAGCGCCGTAGAAGGTGCCGTCGACCGTGCCGTAGTTGACCCAGTCCTCGGTCCAGTACTCGTTGGCGTTCTTCTCGACCGCTTCCGGAGCGGGCTTCAGGTAGTCGCGGTTGGCGAAGTCGGCGAACAGGCCCGGCTGCGGGAAGATCGCGATGTCCGGCGGGTTGCCGCCCTGTGCGCGGGTGCCGAGCTGCGTCTCGAAGTCCTGGCTGCCCTCGTACTTGATCGTGATGCCGTTCTCGTCGGCCCAGTCCTTCCAGGACTCCTGGAGGAGCTTCGCCTCATCGTCGACGATCGTGCCGTAGATCGTGACGGTGGCGTCGCCTCCGTCTCCTCCGCCGGTGCTCGGTGCTCCACCGGGAGCCCCGCATCCGGCGAGCGCGATGCCCGCGACCCCCAGCAGGGCGAGCGGCGCGTAACGCCGGGAACGCTGTGACAGAGTCATGTGAATTCTCCTCTTCGAGTACAGGTTCCCGGCTGGTGCGACGCCACCCCGGGGCATCGTTAGGGAACCGATTCCAGGCCAACCTACTGGCGATCAGCATCACCGCACAACACGCTAGGGTCACAAGCTCGCAACCATTCGCGGTGCTCGCATCACACACATGGGAGCGCTCCCTCGCCGAACGCCTGGAACCGGTTCCTTTTTCGCGTGCCGGCGGCTACGCTGTGACGCGGCGCGCACCCTGCGCCGGGTCCACGCAGCCGCGTGATCAGGTCGAGGAGGACCGATGAGCACGATCGCGGACGTCGCGTCACGTGCTGGCGTGTCGAAGGCCACCGCGAGCCGCGCCCTGAGCGGCCGTGGGTACGTGTCGACAGCGACCAGGCAGCGCGTCGCGGACGCTGCGCGCGAACTCTCCTACGTCGCCCATTCGTCCGCGACAAGCCTGGCGACGGGGCGCACCCGCACCGTGGGAGTGGTCATGCCCCCGGTGGACCGATGGTTCTTCGCCGAACTGCTCGCCGGAGTGCAGGAGTCGCTCTTCGCTCTGGACTACGACCTGTCGCTGTACGGCGTGCCCGAGGGCTCGAAGACCAGGGAGCGGCTGTTCGAGAGCATCCTCCCCGGGCGCCGCTTCGACGGCATCATCGCGGTCGGCATCCAACCGAGCGCCCGTGAACTCGAGCGACTGCAGCAGGCGGGGCGCCCCCTCGTCAGCGTGGGGCCCTACAGCGAGGGGTCGAGCGCCGTGTCCATCGACGACACCGCCGCCGCGCGTATCGCCACCGAGCACCTCATCGAGCTCGGGCACACCGACATCGCCTTCGTCGGCGGATCGACGGATGCCGCGGAGCTGAGCTTCGGCGATGCACAGCGACTCGACGGCTATCGTGGCGCCCTGCGGGCCGCTGGCCTCTCGGCGCACGCCCGCATCGCCGGCGCGGCCCCGACCATGCCCGGCGGCTATACGGCTGCGGCCGGACTGCTCGGCGACAGACGCCGACGCCCGACCGCGATCGTCGGAGTGTGCGACGAGGCCGCGATCGGCGCGATCATCGCGGCCAGACGTCTGGGGATCGCCGTTCCGACGGAGCTCAGCGTCGTCGGAGTCGACGATCACGAACACGCGGACATGTTCGCGCTGACCACGATCGGCCAGTCGCCGCGCGACCAGGGCCATGAGGCCGTGCGTCTGCTGACGCAGCAGATGGAGGACCCGGACGCTCCGCTCGAGCGCGTCGACGCCGCATCCGCCCTCGTGGTACGCAGCTCTACTGCTCCCCCGCGCTGAGCTCGCAACATTCCGGGGATGCCGGCGGCGGTGCCGTTGCCGGCATCCCTCGGTGCCGTCGGCGCGAGCAGTCTGGGACGCCTGGAACATCGGGAACGCCCCGGGCACGCACGAAGGCCCCGGGCGAACCCGGGGCCTTCGATCAGAAACGCGTGAGCGTCGCGATTACTTGAGGGTAACCGTTGCGCCTGCCTCTTCGAGCGCAGCCTTGGCCTTGTCGGCGGTCTCCTTGTTGGCGCCCTCAAGGACGGCCTTCGGGGCACCGTCGACGACAGCCTTGGCCTCGCCGAGACCCAGCGAGGTGAGCTCGCGGACGGTCTTGATGACCTGGATCTTCTTGTCGCCAGCGGCCTCGAGGATGACGTCGAAGGAGTCCTTCTCTTCCTCAGCCTCAGCAGCGCCTGCGCCACCCGCAGCACCGGCGACGGCGACGGGAGCAGCAGCGGTGACCTCGAACTTCTCCTCGAACGCCTTCACGAACTCGTTGAGCTCGATGAGGGTCAGGCCGGCGAACTGCTCGAGCAGTTCCTCGGTGGAAAGCTTCGCCATGATGTATCTCCTAGATAGATGGGGTTTGTAGACGAGATCGCCGGTCGCTTACGCGGCCTCTGCGGTCTCCAGCTTTTCGCGAAGAGCATCGATGGTGGCCGCAGCCTTGCCCATCGTCGCCTTCATCATGCCCGCAGCCTTCGCCAGCAGAACCTCACGGCTCTCCAGCGCGGCGTACTTGTTGACCTCGTCCGCGGTGAGGGCGTTGCCCTCGAAGATGCCGGACTTGATCACGAGAAGCGGGTTGGCCTTGGCGAAGTCACGCAGAGCCTTGGCGGTGGCGACGAAGTCACCGTGCACGAACGCGACGGCCGACGGACCCTTGAGGTCGTCGTCCAGCGCGGAGATGCCAGCCTTGTTGGCGGCGATCTTGGTCAGCGTGTTCTTCACCACGGCGTACTCAGCGTCCTGACGGATGCTGTTGCGCAGCTCCTTGAGCTGGGCAACCGTCAGACCGCGGTACTCGGTCAGCAGAACGGCAGTCGAGTTCTCGAATGACTTCGTGAGCTCGGCGACCGATGCATCCTTCTGCGCCATGGTCACTCCTTGGTGTGTACGAGGCGCCGCACGGTGGTGAGGCGCCGACCTGGACCACCTGCAAAGAGAAAAGCTCCGGCGCAAGCGCACGGAGCTTTGGAAAGTTCGTGTCCTGCGCGGGCCCCTGCGATGCAGAGCTTCGATCCTGTGCACTCACGCGCACACGATGACCAGCGGTCTTCGGTTCCCCACAACTCTACCCCACCCCCGCCTCTCCCCCCAAATCCCCCCCAAGTCCCCCCAAATCCCCCGTCCCCCCGGTCCCTCCCCCTCCCCCCGTCCCTCTCCCCCTCGTCTCCGCCGAGACCCACGTTCCGTATCGAGACCCACCCTCGGATGCGCGTTAGAGCGTGGGTCTGGGCGATGAGCGTGGGTCTGGGCGATGAGATGGCGTGAGGAAGGGCGCACTCCCGCCGAGACCCACGCACCCCTGCGAGACCCACACTTGGATGCGCGTTAGAGCATGGGTCTGGGCGATGAGCGTGGGTCTCGGTGACACCAGGGGGCTCGGCGAGCACGAGTGCAGCGTGCGTCAGGGGCGGAGGCCGAACGCACGGAGCCGCGCGCCGAGAGCATCCGACGTGACGATGTCCTCGGATCCCCAGCGGACGATCCGCCACCCGGTGACTCCGCGGATCGCATCCTCCCGACGCTTCTCCGCGAGCACCACGGCCTCCGCCGACATCCCTGTGCGCAACGTCGGATCGAGGTACTTTCCTCGCCCGTCGAACTCGCCGAACGTCCGCGCTCCCCGAAAGGCGAAGTCGAGCGAGTACTCCTCGCCGTGCGGTCCGGTGACGCGCGACTGCAGATCGACCTCGGTGAACCCGAGACGGTGAAGGTGCAGACGACTCACGCTCTCTCCGGGCAGCTGAGCGCGGCCATCTGAGAACGCGATCACCTCTCGGGCCTGACGGATGCCACGGTTCGAGAGGGTATGCGCCCGCCTCCCGAGTTCACTCCGCCACTCTGCGGCAGCCGCATGGTCCTGGTCGTGTCGCCGGACCGCCATGCGCCGTAGCGCCGCGTCGGCGACGGCGATCGCCGCTTCGGGCGTGAGCCGGCATGCCAGGTCGAGCACGGTCCTCTCGAGCGAGGTGCATCGGATGCCTTCGACTTCCACGAGGTCGCTATCGCGGAGAGTGAGATCGTGCCTCGCGACACCCCACTTCACTCTGCTGCGACTCGTCGGACCGAGAACAGCGTGAACGTGGGTCGGCGAGGTCCGATAGAGCGGAAGCCCGTGGATGACGGCCGCCGAAGCGAAGCAGAATGTGGCACGGCCACCGGCGGATTCCCGGTGCACGGCGAGCACCTTCAACAGATGACGACTCTCGTCCCAGAGCTGCTCCCACTCCACTGAATCCGCGTACCAGCCGCGACGCACTCGCACGATCGAGCCGTCGTCGACCATGGCCCGGAGCTCGCGCTCGGTCACCCCTCGAGCGAGCACATCACTTCTGGCGAGAAGGAGCCGGCACGCTTCCTCGATGGTGATGGTCCTGCGCATGCACTCGATCCTCACCCTTCCCGCAGCCCATCCACGCTGCGATGACCAGCGCTTGCCGGAAGTGCGGACAACTCGCTTCACATCCACGCTGTGCAGAACAACAGTCGGCGGTGCACCTGCCTACCTGGCAGTCCCCGGACCCATGCCTATCGTCGAGACCCATGCCCCCGAGCGACTGCGGGCGTGGGTGTCGGCGACAGCCTTGGGTCTCGACGCGGGCGGGAGGGGGGCGGGGGCGGCGTGTGAGGGCGGAGAGGGTCGGCGGGCGGGGTTAGGGTCGAAGGGTGACCCCGGAACTCTCTGCACGCATCGTCGCGGATTCCCGTGACCGCGTGGCCTGGTTGAGAGCTCGATCCCGGGGCATCACGGCGACCGACGTGGCCGGACTCACCTCCGAGAAGTCGATCGCCAGGGCGGCGGACTCGAAACTCGGTGGCGGACCCCGCTTCGGCGGCAACGCGTACACGGATCACGGCCGCCGACGCGAACCCGAGATCGCGGCCTGGGTGGCGGCCACCCACGGCATCCTCCCCTCGTCCGCGCTGTTCCGCGCCGAGGTCGAGCATCGTCATCTCGCCACACCCGACGGCATCGCAGTCGACGCGGACGGGCGCGTGAAGCTCGCCGAGATCAAGACCACGAACAAGCCTTTCCGCGGCATCCCGCGCACCTACCTCCGTCAGATCTGGTGGCAGCAGCACGTCCTCGGCGCCGAACGCACGCTGTTCGTGTGGGAGGAGCACGTCGACTTCGCGCCCATCCACGACGAGCCGCGCTGTGTGTGGATCGACCGCGACGACCGCGAGATCGCCAAGCTCGTCGGACTCGCCACCGACCTCATCGATGAGCTCTACCGCCGCACCACAGGACAGCAGGTTCCGAACCGGATCGTGGACGCCGCCGCCAGCCGCCGAGAGCAGCTTCGAGAGCGCGACGCCTTCCGTGCTCTGGCCCTCGCCGACTGACGGGCTCGCCGACCGACGAGTTCACCGACCGGCACGACTGACCCGGCACGACTGACTCCCACCCCGCGTCCGCCGTCCTCAGGTGCAGGTGTTGTTGCCACCGAGGCCCAGCAGACCGCCGACCGACAGTGTGCGCGTCGCCGCCGGTGACACCCACGACGTTCCCGCGTAGATGCTCTCCACCTTGACGGTGTTCGTCGACCCCAGCAGGCTTCCGAGCAGCGTGTTCAGAAGCCCGGAGCTGATCGTCGACGAATAGGTGTACGGGCCGGAGCCGCTCTGCGTGACGTTGCTGTTGTCGACGACGACGTTGTTGATCGACAGCCGCTGCTGCACCGTCAGGTACGGCGAGGTCCAGGTGATCGTGAAGCCGGTGAACGTGCCGAGAAAACTCGTGACCGTGCACGAGGTCACCACCGGAGTCGCCAACGTCGATGCCGTGAACGATCGCGTCGCGTACTCGCTGTCGGTGAAGGCGGCATCGGTCATCTGCACCGACGGAGACGAGGCGACGCCGAGGAGCACCGCGAGGCCGACGACTCCGGCGAGGATCCGTGCACGCTCACGAGGCCTCATCTCGCACCTCCTGCCACGAAGCAGCGCCTCGACGGCGGAGCACCAGCACGGCACCGGACCCGATGAGGCCGGCACCGGCTCCGACGATCCACGGCGCCGCGGAGGGAAGTCCCGTCGTCGCCAGGGCACCGTCGGACCCCGCGACCACCGTCTCCCCCGCGCCCTGCGCGTGCACGCGGACATCGGTGCTGCCGGCGCCCGATCCGCCCGCGGGATCGAGGACGATGGCGAGGCGGAGGTGTGTCGTCTCGGTGTCGGCGACCTGCAGGAGCGGAACCTCGACGCCGTCGCGCGGGATGTCCCACCGCGTGCGCAGGGCCGTCGCGCCCACCGGACATCCGCTCTCCGTCCATGCCTCCGCGCACGTCGAGATGTCCAGGAGCAGGTGTGCTTCACCTGTCGCGCTCACCGCGATCCTGATGACTCCCGGATCCGGCGCGTCAGCACTCACCTCGATGTCCCACTGCACCGGCTGCCCCGGCAACAGGCTGCCTGCCGCTGCCCAGTCCGCAACGGAGACCAGTCGGAGAACGGATCCCTGGATGACCTGTGTCGTGGGCGCCGCCCAGGCCGCACCCGGCGTCACGATCACGGCGACCGCGAGCAGGACCGCGGCGAGCGCGCGCCTCATGGGCCGTTCCCGTCGGGATCGCGAGCGGCTCGGCGCTGCTCGCGCGGCCAGAAGGCCCATACGACGAGCGACGTCGCCGCGACGGTCAGGACCCCCAGCACCATCGGATTGCCCATCCCGGCGATGATCGACGCGACCCCCGGAACCGCGAAGACCACCTTCCTGACCGAGGAGACCGTGTACGGGAAGGGATCCTCCGCCGCGTTCGCATCCCCTCGCATCGTGATCACCCGCTCCGGCACACTCGCACCCGCGACGACGGAGGTGACGCGGTGGGTGACGGGGAGCTCCCCCTCGCGGTCGACCGTGACCACATCACCGACGACCACCTCGCTCGCGGGCACGCGCTGCACCACCGCGACGGAACCGGCGGGGATCCTGGGCGACATGGAGCCGGTGCGGAACATGATGAGCGTGATCTGCGCCGTGAAGGCGAGCACGACGAGCAGGATGCAGACGGCGCCGGCGATCGCGGCCGCCCAGAGCAGCACGTCGCCGATCACGCGCCCCGGTCGTATCCGGGAATGTACCCTCGCCGCGGTCGCGTGGGGTTCGACCGCGGCGAGGGACGTCTTGTCCTCCCTCAGGCTCCGCCGTGTGGGGGTCGTCATGTGCTCGTCCTCTCCCTGGCATCGCTGCTACGACGACGTCCCGAGGAACTGCCAGGTCTGCGTCATCGTCAGGCCCTGCGCCGCGTTCGCAGCGGTGAGCGGGAGCGTGACGGCGAAGCAGTAGTTCACTTGTGCGGAACCGTTCGCGGTGACGACCTGCGTCGCGGATCCGCCAGCGGTGAGGGCCGATCCGTCAGCCACGACCGCGGTCCCGGCCGCGTACGTGGTCGCGTTGCAGGTGGTACCGGCGATCGTTCGCACTCCGTAGGTGAGATAGGCGGCGAGTCCCGTTCCCCCCGGAGTCCCCGCCGACAGCTGCAGGGTTCCTGCAACGGACGGGTTCGCTGTCTTGACGCTGAACAACGCATAGGTGGAGTTGCCCGGCGCCATGGCGGTCGGAGCGAGCTGGAAGTTCAGGGTCGCGGCCGCGCCGGTGGTCGCGTGGCTCGAGAACGTGGCTCCATCGACGGCTCCGACGATGTCGAACCGGCCCGCGGTGAAGTTCGCGGTTCCGTACTCGGAGTCGTTCCAGGCGGCGAGTGTGGCGGCGGCGCCGATGCCGAGCACGACCCCTCCCGCGAGAACGGCTCGCAGTCGACGCGATCGAAGTCTCCGCCCCTCCCGCACATCTCTGCGGGTGACCATCACGTACTCAGCTCGTCGACGTGGCCGTGAACTTCCAGGTGGCGTTGGTCACCAGGCTCGGCGTCAGCGACGCATCCGCCGTCACTTTGAAGCAGAGTTGCACGGCCGTACCAGGAGCTGTCGTGGGGCTGCCGACGGCGAGCGGCACCTGCGTCGCACCGGTCTGCACGTCGAGCGTCGCTCCGGTCGCGATCGGCGTTCCGGTGGCACTCGCCGCGTTGCAGGTCGCGCCGGGCGCGAGCTGATAGATCGAATAGGACAGGTGTCCGGTGTTGGAGCTCGCTGCGGGGTCGGCGGTCGTGCCGTCGGCGACGAGATTGGCTGCCGTCGTCGTCCCGCCGGCCAGACGCACCCAGAATCCGGCGTACACCGAGCTCGTCGGCGACATGTTCCCCACCAGCCCGGCGGGGAGCGTGAACGCGAGCGTGGCTGCACTGCCTGCGGAGTTGTGGTCGGCATATGTGGTGCCGTCCGTCGATCCTTGGAGATTGAAGGCGCCGGCGGTGAACGTGCCGTTCGCGAACTCGGAGTCGTTCCACACCGCGAGCGTCACCGCTGTGCCGATGCCGAGCACGAGCCCTCCCGCCAGTACCGCGAGGACCTTGCGCTGGGTTGCCTTGGTTGCCATGTCGTTTCCCCCTCAGGAACTTCGAGAACCGCGTGAATGCCTCTGTTCCGGTCCCCCTCAACGACCCCGCATCCGCGCGTTTGCGCCATCCTCTCCCCGCCCCATCCGCAGAACAAGGCGATTTCGCGCAGGAGATTCGCTCATCCCGCGCAGAGTGGAGAGACCTCCGGTAATCGTTGATCTATATCAACGACCAGCGTATAGTTGACGCAGTTCAACCATCTCGCGCGCGCCAGAGCGGTCGCAGCCTCCCCTCCTTCTCTCTGCGAAAGGTCAGGCATGACCCCGGATTCTCCTGTCAAGATGACGCATCGCCAGGTGCTCGAAGCCCTCACCGGCCTCCTGCTCGGCATGTTCGTCTCGATGATCGCCACCACGGTGGTCTCCACCTCCATGCCGGTCATCGTGCACGACCTCGGCGGCGACCAGGCCGCCTACACATGGGTCATCACCGCGACGCTGCTCACCACCGCCATCTCGACGCCCATCTGGGGCAAGCTCGCGGATCTCTTCAACCGCAAGCTGCTGATCCAGATCGCCATCGTCGTCTTCGTCGGCGCGACGGCTGCCGCCGGCTTCGCGCAGGACACCAACACGCTCATCGCGTTCCGTGCCATCCAGGGCATCGGCGGCGGCGGACTCGCGGCCCTCAGCCAGGTGATCATGGCCGACATCATCAGCCCCCGCGAGCGCGGCCGGTACATGGGCCTGTTCGGCGCCGTGATGGCCGTCGCGACGGTGGGCGGCCCGCTGCTCGGCGGATGGATCACCGATGTCGCGAACTGGCGATGGAACTTCTTCGTCGCCCTGCCTTTCGCGGTCGCCGCCCTCATCATCCTGCAGAAGACGCTCCATATCAGCACCGAACGCACCCGCAAGGTCTCGATCGACTACGTCGGCATCGTGCTGCTCTCCGCGGCCGTCTCACTGATCCTCATCTGGATCACCAACGCGGGATCGACCTTCGACTGGTGGAGCACGGAGACCGTGCTCATGGTCGGCGGCGCGATCGTCTCGGCCATCGCCTTCATCATCGTGGAACTCCGGGTGCGAGAGCCGCTGATCCCGCTCACGCTCTTCCGCGGTCGCACCTTCACCCTCTCGGTGCTCGCGTCGATCTCGATCGGCGTCGCGATGTTCGGCACCTCGGTGTACCTCGCGCAGTACATGCAGCTGTCCCGTGGCGCCACACCGACCGAGGCCGGACTCATGACCCTCCCGATGATGGCAGGGCTCCTGATCGCGTCGATGGTCATCGGCCAGCTCGTCACGCGGTTCGGCAGGTGGAAGGGCTACCTGATCCTGGGCTCCGTGCTGCTGATCGCCGGATCGGTGATGCTGTCGACCCTGCACTACGACACGAACTTCGTCCTCGTCTCGATCTACATGTTCGTGATGGGCGCCGGCGTCGGCATGACGATGCAGAACCTCGTGCTCATCGTGCAGAACGTCGCCAAGCCCAGCGAGATGGGCGTCGCGAGCTCCGGTGTGACCTTCTTCCGCAGCCTCGGCGGCACGATCGGCGTCTCGGTGATGGGTGCCGTGCTCGCGAACAGCCTCACCGGTCTGTTCAGCGACGGCAAGGAGCGCATCGGAGCAGCGATCGCTCAACTGGGTGACAAGGGTGCGGAGGTCGCAGCCCAGCTGTCCAGCGGAACACTGCCGGAGGTGCGCCTGCTCCCCGAACCGGTGCGCTCGATCATCGAGGATTTCTACGCGCAGGCGATCTCGCACGCGTTCCTGATCGGCATCCCGCTCGCCGTGATCAGCCTTGTGGCGATCCTGTTCCTGCCGAACCGTCCGCTGACCACGATGACGACGACCGAGCGCGCCCACGCGGATGCCGCGAAGGAGGACGACGGCCGTGCGGCAGAGGCATCCGACGTCGCGATCGCCGACGCGGAGGCACTCTCAGGCGCTCCGACGACCGGCGCGGTGGGCGTCATCCATCGCGCCGACGACCATGGAGACGCCTCGTCCGATGTCCGACGCTGACGACACCCCCGGCACCGCCCACACCGCGGACGACGCCGACACCCCGGAGGCGCGGGCCGAAGCGGTCCGCGCCCTCGAGGCGGAGTTCGGTGAGCTGATCACGCACTTCCGCCGCGTGATCACCGAGAACGCGAACCGTGTGAGTCCTGGGCTGCTGCCAGGCGCCTACAAGATCTTCACCACGATCGCACGGTGCGAACAGGTCACCGTGTCCGCACTGTCCGAGCGGATGCTCATGGACAAGGGGCAGGTGAGTCGGACGGTGCGTGAGCTGGAGGACCTCGGTCTCATCGAACGCACGGCCGACCCCGCCGACGGACGCTCCTCCCTGCTCGAGCTCACGCCGCTCGGCACGGAGAGGCTGTCCGCAGCCCGACTTCCGCAGGAGGGCATGCTGCTGCGCACGCTCCAGGAGTGGAGCCTCGCGGACATCGGGAACCTCACCCGGCTGCTGCACGCCCTCGGGGCCGGGGTGACGCCGCGAACGAGCGCGGCCGACTGAGCGAAGGAGCCCCGAGCACCCGTCGAGCCTCGTCCGCGACCTCAGCGGCGATCGTGTCGAGCAGCTCCGATCGCAGGTTCCACTGCTGCCAGTAGAGCTGCACCCGAAGCACGGGGCCGCCCAGGGGCACGAGTCCACCCGAATCCTGCAGCACCGGCACCATGCCCCACCCGAGCCCCAGAGCGACCGCCAGCGCGTAGTCGTGTGACGCCGGAACGTAATGACGCGGGACGCCCGCCTGTTCGACCGACATCGCCCTGAGCCATTCATGTTGCAGGGTGTCCCTGCGGTCGAAGTCGACGAACGGCGCTCCGGCCAGCGCCGACGAGGTCGCCCCGTCGGGGAACCACCGAGCGGCGAACTCCCGCTCGGCCATCGCGCGATACTCGAGCACCCCGAGCGGTGACACGGAGCAGCCGGTGACGGGGGTCTCCTCGCTCGTGACGGCCGCCATCACCGCGCCCGATTCGAGCAGGCGGGCCGTGAAGTTCTGATCGTCGCGATGCAGGTCGAAGTCGATGTCGTGCCGTGCGGAGAGTCGCGCGAGCGGGGCCAGGAACCACGTCGCCATCGAATCGGCGTTCACCGCGAGAGGCACCGTGATGCGTGGAGAGCCGTCCGGGTCGTCGATGCCCACCCCCGCGAGCGCGTCATGCTCCAGCAGGGAGATCTGTCTGGCCAGACGGACGACGGCCTCCCCCGCCTCGGTCAGGCGTGCGGGCTTGGTGCGCACCACCAGGATGCGGCCGAGCTGCTGCTCGAGGGTCTTCAAACGCTGGCTCACCGCGGACGGCGTGATCTGCAGACGCCTCGAAGCCGCGTCCAGCGTTCCTTCATCGACGATCGCGGCGAGGGTGTTCGCGAGTTCCGGGTCGATACGCACATAAGCCAGGCTAATGGTTCCGTAGGAATCTTCGCTTCTCTTCATGTGTGTCCGTTTCTACGCTGGACACATGCTCACGATTCTCGCCGGCCTCGGACTCGGCCTCTCCCTCATCGTCGCCATCGGCGCGCAGAACGTGTTCGTGCTGCGTCAGGGAATCCGTCGCGAGCACGTCCTGGCCGTGGTGATCATCTGCGCGCTCTCCGATGCAGCACTGATCGCCGCGGGGGTCGCCGGCCTCGGCTTCGTGATCTCCGCAGCACCCTGGCTGGTCGTGGTCGCCCGATGGGCGGGCGCGCTGTTCCTGCTCACCTACGGAGCACTCGCCGCGCGGAGGGCCTGGCGGGGCGGCGAGGAGCTCGACGTCGACGCGGCGGACTCCGCGTCACTCCGCGCCCCGACCGCGGGAGGCACGACGCCCACGATGACCCGCACGCGGCTGGCACCGGTCATCCTGACCACCCTCGCGCTCACCTGGCTCAATCCGCACGTGTACCTCGACACGGTGCTGATGCTCGGTTCGATCGCGGCCACCCACGGTGATCAGCGCTGGCTCTTCGCCGTCGGGGCGATGGCCGCGAGCCTGCTGTGGTTCACCGCGTTGGGCTTCGGGGCGCGCTATCTCGGACGATGGCTGCGCACCCCACGGTCGTGGCGCATCCTCGACGCCGTGATCGCCGTCGTCATGATCTCGATCGCGATCAGTCTCGTCCTCCCCGTGCTGGGAGCGTGACGGATCAGGAGGCGTCGATCTGAGCGAGACGCGCGCGGACGAGAGTCTCCAGCACTTCGGTCGGGATCGGATGCTCTGGCTGGAACCGGATGGTGCCCTTGTCGACGCTGGCTCCGGGGTGGTTCCCGAGCGCGTCGGCGACGGCCGCCACAGCATCGGGGCTGAACGGGTAGACGCCGATGTGCTTCTTGGCCCGCATCACCGAGAGCAGCGGCTTGCCGTGGTGCACGAGCGCCGGCATCCCGTAGCCCTTGCCCTGCTCCGCGTCCGGCACCTCCGTGCGCGCGACCGCGTAGACACGATCGACAGCGGCCCGATCGGCCGGTTCGAGGTCCGCGAGATAGTCGTCGATGGTGCCCACGAGGGCATCCTCTCACCGATCCACCTCAGAGGCGAGGGTCGCGCGGGCTCAGCGCCTCTGCTCAGGCACCGTGGAGTTCAGGCACCGTGGAGTTCAGGCACCGTGGAGTTCAGGAACCGTGGAGTTCAGGCACCGTCGAGAGGACGCATGATGCGGGTGAGGAACCGCTGCGTGCGCTCGTGCGTGGGTGCACTGAAGAGCTGGGCAGGTGGGCCCTGTTCGACGACGACGCCGCCGTCCATGAACAGCACGTGATCCGCGGCTTCCCGCGCGAAGCTGAGCTCGTGCGTGACCACGGCCATGGTCCAGTTCTCGTCGGCCAGCTCCTTGATGACGAGCAGCACCTCCCCCACCAGCTCGGGATCCAGCGCGCTCGTCGGCTCGTCGAACAGCAGCAGGTCGGGCTTGAGCGCGAGCGCCCGCACGATCCCGACGCGCTGCTGCTGTCCGCCGGAGAGCTGATGCGGCCGGGCGTCAGACTTGTCGGCCAGACCCACGCGATCGAGGAGGATGAGCGCCTCGGCGACGACCTCGGCTTTCGGTCGACCCTGCACGCGCCACGGACCCTCGATGACGTTCTCGAGGACAGTGAGGTGAGGGAACAGGTTGTGGTGCTGGAACACCATCGCCGACCGGTCGCGCAGGGCGAACCGCTTCTGCTTCTGCACCCGGGGCGAGGGCTTCACCGCGGGGGCGAAGTCGATCTCGGGCCCGCCATCGACCACGATCGTGCCGGCGTCAGGCGTCTCGAGACCGTTGAGGGCACGCAGCACCGTGGTCTTGCCGGAACCGCTGGGCCCGATGAGCACGACGACCTCTCCGCGGTGCAGGGTCAGG
This sequence comes from Microbacterium sp. Ag1, assembly GCF_001005635.1. Lineage (NCBI taxonomy): Bacteria > Bacillati > Actinomycetota > Actinomycetes > Micrococcales > Microbacteriaceae > Microbacterium > Microbacterium sp. Ag1. The sequence goes on along the minus strand of NZ_LBCR01000028.1, from coordinate 216,538 downwards.
TCGATCCCCCGGAGCACCTCGTTGTCGCCGAAGCTCTTGCGCAGGCCGCGGGCGGTGAGGAGTGCCTCCGAAGTGTTGTCAGTGCGCGACACGGCTGTCGAGCCTCCTCTCGAGAGCGCTCTGGCCGAACGACAGCACCAGGCAGAACACCCAGTAGACCAGCGCCGCAGCGAGGTAGAGCACCATGAACTCGTAGGTCGTCGAGGCGATCTGCTGGGCCACCTTGAACAGCTCGGTCACGAGGATCAGCGACGCGAGCGAGGTGTCCTTCACGAGCGAGATGAACGTGTTCGACAGCGGCGGGACGGACACGCGCGCGGCCTGCGGCAGGATGATGCGGGTGAGCGTGCGGGTGCGGTTCATGCCCACCGTGTACGCCGCCTCCCACTGCCCCTGCGGGACCGAGAGGATGGCCGCACGCACCACCTCGGCGCCGTAGCCGCCGACGTTGAGCGACAGCGCGATGATCGCGCTCGGCCACGGGTCGATCGTGATCCCGATCGACGGCATGCCGTAGAAGATCACGAAAAGCTGCACCAGCAGCGGCGTCCCGCGGATCACCGAGATGTAGAACCGCGCGATGCCCGAGAGGATCGGGTTCACCGAGATCCTCATCAGCGCGATGCCGATGGCGATGATCAGCCCCAGGGAGAACGACGCCAGCGCGAGCGGCACCGTCGCTGTCAGACCCGCCCAGGCGATCGGCCCGAGCGAGTCGAGGAACAGCTGCCAGGGACTCTCCATCGATTACTGGGAGACGTCTTCGCCGAAGTACTTCTTGCTGATCTCCGCCAGGGTGCCGTCAGCGCGGAGCTCGTCGAGCGCTCCGTCGACGGCCGTGACGAGAGCTTCCTTGTCCTTGGTGAACGCGAACGCCGACTTGCCCGCCTCATCGGTCTCGGCCGCGATCTTCAGTCCGGTCGGGCTGTTGGTGGTCTCGTAGTCGAGGAAGGTGAGCTTGTCGTTGATGGTCGCGTCGACGCGGCCCTGGCGGAGCAACTCGACCGCCTGGGCCCACCCCTCGACACCCTCGACCTTGGCGCCGGACTCGGTGGCGAGGTCGTTCCAGTTGCTGGTGAGGGACTGCGCGGTGGTCTTGCCCTTGAGATCGGCGAAGGACGAGATCGAGTCGTCGTCCTCGGCCACGACGATCACGCCCGGAGAGACGGTGTACGGGGAGCTGAAGAGGTACTTGGCCTCACGCTCGTCGTTGATCGTGACCTGGTTGGCGATCACGTCGAATCGGCCGGCGTCGAGACCCGCGAAGATCGCATCCCACTGGGTCTCCTCGAACTTCACGTCGAGGCCGAGCTTGTCTGCGACGGCCTCGATGATCTCCACGTCGTAGCCGGTCAGGTCGCCCGCTCCGTTGTCGCCGTGGAAGCTGAAGGGACGATACGTGCCCTCCGTGCCGACGGTGAGGACGCCGTCCTTCGCGAGGCCGTACTCCGAGCTCGCGGAGCTCCCACCGGAGCCCGAGGTGCTCGCGGGAGTGCTGGACCCGCTGCAGGCGGTCAGTGCCGCGGCGGCGACGACGAGTGCGGTGACGGCGATGAGACGACGGGACATGAACCCTCCTGGGGTGAGAAGCGCGGTGCGAGTTTACGCGACCGTCACGGGAACTCCCCCACAGTACGTGGCGCATGTCGGTTCCCCGCATCCGATGACGTTGCGTTTCGCGGTTCCGACGGGACGCAGAAACGCCCCCGGGCGGACCCGGGGGCGTTTCAGAGAGCCAGACTCAGATGGCGTTGACGTCCAGCGGGATGCCGGGGCCGAACGTGGTCGACACCGCACCCTTCTGGATGTAACGGCCCTTCGAGCTCGACGGCTTGAGGCGGACGATCTCCTCGAGCGCTGCGCCGATGTTCTCGTCGAGCTGCTCGGCGGTGAAGGAGGCCTTGCCGACGACGAAGTGCACGTTGGCGTGCTTGTCGACGCGGAACTCGATCTTTCCGCCCTTGATCTCCTCGACGGCCTTGGCCGGGTTCGGGGTCACGGTGCCGGTCTTCGGGTTCGGCATCAGACCACGGGGTCCGAGCACCTTTCCGAGACGACCGACCTGGCCCATGAGCTCCGGGGTGGAGACGGCGGCGTCGAAGTTGGTCCAACCGTCGGCGACCTTCTGGATGAGCTCGGCGCCGCCGACCTCATCTGCACCTGCGGCGATCGCTGCCTCGGCTGCGGGGCCGGTGGCGAACACGATGACGCGGGCGGTCTTACCGGTGCCGTGGGGCAGGATGACGGTGCCGCGCACCATCTGGTCCGCCTTGCGGGGGTCGACGGCGAGCTTCAGCGCGACCTCGACGGTCGAGTCGAACTTCGACGAGCCGGTCTCCTTCGCGAGGGCGACGGCCTCGGTCGGGGTGTAGAAACGGTCTGCCTCGATCTTCTCGGCGGCAGCCTTGTAAGCCTTGGACTTGGTAGCCATGATTATTCTCCTCAGCCCTCGACCGTGATGCCCATGGAACGGGCGGTGCCGGCGATGATCTTCGAGGCGGCCTCGATGTCGTTCGCGTTCAGGTCGGCCTGCTTCTGCTCGGCGATCTGACGGACCTGGTCCTTGGTGATCTTCGCGACCTTGACGGTGTGCGGGGTTGCAGAGCCCTTGGGGACGCCTGCGGCCTTCTTGATGAGCTCCGCCGCGGGCGGGGTCTTCAGGACGAAGGTGAAGCTGCGGTCCTCGTAGACGGTGATCTCGACGGGGATGACGTTGCCGCGCTGCGACTCGGTCGCGGCGTTGTACGCCTTGCAGAACTCCATGATGTTGACGCCATGCTGACCGAGCGCGGGGCCGATCGGCGGCGCCGGGTTGGCTGCACCGGCGTTGATCTGAAGCTTGATCAGGCCGGTCACCTTCTTCTTCGGTGCCATTCTCTTTCCTTTCATCGAATCGGATACCGGAGCATCCGCTTCTCCCACGGATCCGGCGTTTCCGGAACGTGGTCGTCTGCGCGCCCTTCGACAAGCTCAGGGACCCATGTGGGCTGTCGCACAAACCACACAAGTCTACCTGATCCGGAGCGCAGCGACGGACGTCACCGGATCCCCCCTGCCCCGGTCGGATGCACCAACGCAGAACGGCCGCCCCGAATGGGACGGCCGTTCTCGCTGACGGGTGTCAGATCATCTTGGTGACCTGGTCGAACGACAGCTCGACCGGGGTCTCGCGCTCGAAGAGGGAGACGAGCACCGTGAGCTTGCCGCTCTCGGGCTTGATCTCGCTGATCGAACCGGGAAGACCCGCGAACGAGCCCTCCTTGATCGTGATGGTCTCGCCGACCTCGAAGTCGACCTCTGCGGGCAGCGGACGAGCGACGGCGACGCCGCCCTTCGACGCGATGTTCTTGGCGGTCGGCACGTCCTTGACCTCGACGAGCGACTTCAGCATGTTGAAGGCCTCCTCGAAGCGCAGCGGCGTCGGGTTGTGGGCGTTGCCCACGAAGCCGGTCACACCGGGCGTGTGGCGGACGACGGACCAGGTGTCCTCCGTGAGCTCCATGCGCACCAGCACGTAGCCGGGGATGCGCACGCGGGTGACCATCTTGCGCTGGCCGTTCTTGATCTCGACCACGTCTTCCATCGGGACCTCGACCTGGTAGATCTCGTCCTCGACCTCGAGCGTCGACTTGCGCTGCTCGATGTTGGCCTTCACCTTGCGCTCGAAACCGGCGTAGGAGTGGATGACGTACCACTTGCCCGGGAGCATGCGGAGGTCCATGCGGAAGGCCTCGTACGGGTCCTCCTCCGCGTCGTCCTCGGACTCGGCGTCCTCGCCCGCTGGACGGTCGTCTTCACCGTTCACGTCGGGGCCGTCGTACGGGGTGACCTCGTCGGCCGCCTCCGCCTCCTGCTCGGCGACCTCTTCGGCCACGGATTCGTTGAGAACCTCGGCGGCGGCCTCGGACTCAGCCGCTTCGTCCAGGTTGAGAGCGTCGTTCACGATGGCGTCCGCCTCCGGGTCGTCGATGTCGATGTCGGTGTCAACCACGTCATCCTCTTCGCCGTCCTCGTCTTCGACGTGGACGGCGACGTGCTCAGCCGAGGTGACCGAGAGCTCTTCCTGAGCGAGCACGTTGCCCTCCTGGGCCTCGTCTTCCTCGCTGGACTGCTCAGCGGCGGTCGCCCAGTCGGCGTCGTCGGAATATCGTTCAGACACGTTGTTTTCTCCATAGCTGCGGCGCGAGCCGCGGGGGTCATCAGCCAGGGATTCCGAACACCCAGTGCGCCAAGAGCCCGAAGGCGAAGTCCAAGCCGTAGACGATGCCCATGACGATGATCACGAAGACGAGCACCACCCCGGTGAACTTGAACAGCTCCTTGCGAGTCGGGGTGACGACCTTGCGGAGCTCGGCGATGACCTGGCGGATGAACAGGGCGATGCTCCCGAAGAACCGGGAGAAGGGGTTGCCCTTCTTCTCGCGGGTGGCGCCGGCCGCGACGACCTCGCCGCGCGGTTCGTCCTGATCCATCCTGAATGTACCTTTCGTGTGTCAGCGTTGCGCTGACGCGCAGGGCGGACAGGAATCGAACCTGCAACCTGCGGTTTTGGAGACCGCTGCTCTGCCAATTGAGCTACCGCCCTAGAGACCGGGAGGTCTCGGGGTGCTCTCCCCACCCTGCCACCGCGACTGCGACCCGGAGACCCCAGGCACGGCGAAAGAATGCAGAGAACAACTGCCCCACAAGCATACGGCATCGATGCGGCGGCGCCGAACCGGGATGGCGATGGCGTGTTCTTGTTAGGCTCGGCGAGCGTATGCAGGAGGAGGGAGCGCCGGTGAGCGCTGAAGTGCAGCAGTTCCAGGTGGATCTGCGCGGAGTCGTCGATCTGCTCAGCCGGCACATCTACTCCAGTCCTCGCGTGTACCTGCGGGAGCTGCTGCAGAACGCCCGCGATGCGATCACCGCCCGCCACGAGGTCGACGGCGGAGGCGGCCACATCCGGATCACTCCGCTGACCGCGGAGAACGGCGAGTTCGTGCTGCGCGACGACGGCGTGGGGCTGACGTCCGCCGAGGTCGCCGACCTGCTGGCGACCGTCGGACGCAGCTCCAAGCGCGACATCTTCGACCTCCCGCGCAGCGACTATCTCGGCCAGTTCGGCATCGGTCTGCTGAGCTGCTTCATGGTCGCCGACACGATCGTCATCCGCTCCCGCAGCGCCCGCGGCGGCGCTTCGGTCGAGTGGACGGGGAGCGCGGACGGCACGTTCCAGGTGACGGAGATCGACGAGGAGCTGCCGATCGGGACCAGCGTGCATCTCGTCCCGCGGTTCGACGCCGACGAGCTGCTGCGTCCCGTAGCCGTGCGCGAGCTGGCCACGACGTTCGGCGAGTACCTCCCCGTGCGCGTCACGATCGACACCGCGGCCGGCGATGTCGACATCACCAGGGACGCCCCGTTCCTGCACGCCGCACAGCACCCCGAGGCCGCCGTCGAATTCGGTCGCGACCTTCTCGGTGCGAGTCCGCTCGACGTCATCGAGCTCAGCGAGCCGGCGACGGGCACCCGGGGCCTCGCCTACGTGCTGCCGTTCGCGCCGCCGCCTGGCGCACGCCAGGCGACCCGCATGTACCTCGGCCGGATGCTGCTCTCCGAACGCGTCGACGACGTGCTCCCCGACTGGGCCTTCTTCGTGCGGGCCGTGGTCGACTCCACCGGACTCGCCCCGACCGCGAGCAGGGAATCGCTCGTCGAGGACGCCGCCTTCGAGCGCGTGCGCGAGCAGCTGGGCGCCGGGATCCGCCGCTGGGTGCTGGAGCTGGGGCTGCGCGAACCGCATCGTCTCGCCCAGTTCGTCGCCGTGCACGAGGTCGGGCTCAAGTCGCTGGTGCGCCACGACGAAGAGCTCTCCCACTTCATCTCGCGCTGGCTGACCGTCGAGACCACGCACGGTGCCATGCGCATCGGCGACCTCGTCGAGCGATACCCGCACATCAGGTACGCGCAGACAGTGGACGAGTTCCGGCAGGTGGCAGGCATCTCTCCCGCAGACGAGGTGCTCGTCAACGGCGGCTACCTCTACGATTCCGACCTCATCCGGATGCTGCCGGACCTGTATCCCCACGTCACCGTCGAGCAGGTGGACGTCACGGGCGAACTCGACCGGCTCGACCCGCCGCCCCTCGACGACCGCGACTCCGCGGTGGCCCTGGAAGCCCGTGCCGGTGCGGTGCTCGCGGCGTCCGACTGCTCCGTTGTCGTGCGATCCGTCGATCGCCCCGACCTCGCCGCCCTCTACGTGGCCGACCCCGAGGTGCTCAGGGCGATCGACCGCGGCCGCACCAAGGGCATCACCGGATCGCTCTGGGGCGGCGTGCTCGACCGCATCGACCAGACCCTGTCCTCCGCCAGGGAGGAGGATCTGCGCGCCCGACTGTGCCTGAACTGGTCGAACAGGGTGGTGCGCGCCCTGGTGATGGTGCAGGATGAGGCGGTCTTCGCCCGCACCGTGCAGCTGCTCTACATCCAGGCTCTCCTGGCCGGGCATCACCCGCTCGCCGACGCCGACCGGGCGCTGATGACCAGCGCCCTCTCCGACCTCGTCTCGCTCTCGGCCGGTCTGGAGGGAGACACCCTTCCCTTCGGCGACGCCCGCTGACCCTCCCGAAAGGCTCTGTCCATGGCACGTCCGAAGAAGCGCTTCCAGCAGCTGATCGAGGAGATCGATCGCACTCCCTGGGGTCCCGCAGAGCAGGCTCTGGTCTCCGAGGCAGTGGCCCTCGCGGTGGAGATCGGCGACGAGCGGCTCGAGTACGAGGCCAGGATGCGCCAGACGGCCTCGGCGAACATGAACGGTGCGACCGACGTCATGCTGAACTCGTTCGCGTGGTGCCTCGCTCATCACGACGCGGACCCGCAGCGCTTCCCCGCCGACCTCGACAACGGCGGCGCCGATCTGATGTGGCAGTTCAAGTGGATGGCCTCGTCGCTGAGGTCCTCTCCGGCTTTCTCCCAGGAGCAGATCGCCGCCGTCCTCGACGACATGGAGTCTCACTACCGTGCCGCAGGTCTCGGCGTCAGCGGTGTGCTCACGGCTCGTTTCGAAGACGCCTGGGATGCCGGACGCATGGACGAGGCCGAGGCGCTCCGCGTGCAGCTCGAGGCCACGCCGCGCGACGACCACAGCCACTGCGACGCGTGCGGACGCAGCCAGTTCGCCGGATTCTTCGCCGACACCGATCGCGACGCCGAGGCGATCGTGTTGGTCGAGGAGATGATCGAAGGCGGCTTCTCCTGCGGCGAAGAGCCGGAGCACGCCCTGTCCCGCGTGCTGCTCCCCTATCTGCGCGCCGGACGTCTCGAGGAGGCGAAGACAGCCCACCTGCGCAGCTACCGCCTCGCCAAGGACAACCCGGACAACCTGCGCATCGTCGCCAACAACATCGTGTTCGCAGCCGTCACCGGGAACGAGGCACGTGCTCTCGCCCTGGTCGAGAAGCACATCTCCTGGCTCGCGCACGACGGCCTGAACGTCGACGCGCACTTCGCCGCTCTCGCCGCCCTCGCCGTGGCGCTCGACCGCGTCACGGCAGCCGGGCACGGCGACACCCCGGTGCGCGGAGCCGACTCCCCCGCGCTCGTGCCGTTCTTCGGCGAGCACGACGGCGCCTGGGGCGCGGCCGACCTGGCTGCCGCCTCGTGGGCCGCCGCCGAGCGGATCGGCCGAGGCTTCGACGAACGCGACGGTACCGAGGGCCACGCCCGCAGCCTGCAGCGGATGCGTGGACTCGCGAAGGAGAGCTACGACGTGCCGATCCGGTCCGACGCCTTCATCACCCCTGCTTCCACCACCGCCCCGGTCGACGCAGAGGGCTGGTTCGAGCGCGCCATGCAGCTCGCGCAGTTCGGCGCCGAGCACGAGACGCTCGAAGCCCTGCCCCGCGCCCTCGAAGTCGAAGATCCCGCCAAGCGCGCCCAGCTGCTGTCCATGCGGCTGGGGATCCTGGTCGCACTGGAGCGCGCGGACGAGGCCCTGCAACTGCTGCCGGAGCGCATCGCCGCACTCCGCGCCGCTGGGCACGAGGCGCAGGCCGACCTCGAGGAGCGCATCGGACTCGCGACATTCGGCCTGAACACGCCGGAGACGACCGCCGCTCTGGAAGAGGAGATCGGCGCATCGGACGAGCTTCCCGCGTGGACGCGCGGTGACCTCGCGATCAGCCGCGCGGCCCTGCACCTGCAGTCCGGCGAGCCGGACGCCGCGCTGGACCACGCGGAGGTGGCCGCCCGGTCATTCGCCGAAGCGGACGACACCCGCCTGACGAACACCACGACGCTGGTGGCCATCTCGGCCGTGCTGAGCAAGGGCGATCTCGAAGCCGGCAGCGCGTTGCTGGACCGCTTCCTCGCCCAGGACGACGTCAGCACGGGGCACCGGGCGCAGGCCCTGCAGACCCGCGCACGCGTGCGCGGTGGCACCAGCTCGTATGCCGAGGGGGCGGTCGACGCCGACGAGTCCTGCCGCCTGCTCGCCGAACTGGGGGCGACCCGTGCGCTCGGCGACGCCCATCTGCTCGCCGGCGCGCTCTGGGAGGACGCCGACGAGCCGGAGAAGGCCGTCTCGCGCTATCGCCTCGCCGCTCGCCTCGGCGGCGACGCGGGAGGCGACACGACCGGACTGGACTTCCGACTCGCCCGCGCCATGCTGCGGGTCGGTGATGCGGAGGAGGCCGCCGAGCTCTTCGGAGATGTGCTGCAGCGCGAGGAGGAGGCCGACGTCCCCGCCGGTTCTCGAGCGATGACCGCTTCGATGCTCGCCCGCGCATTGAGTGCGGCCGGGGAATTCGGCCAGTCGGTGGGCGCCCACGGCTACGCCTCCGAGTTGTTCGGGCAGGCCGAGGAGCACGCCGAGCAGGCGATGGCGATGACCGAGCAGGCGAAGATCCTCGCGCGTTTCGACGAGCACGACGATGCGATCGCCCTGCTCGAATCCGCGGCCGAGACCGTCCGACGCGCGCCGGACGCCGTCGGAGCGCTCACCGAGGTGCTGCACAGCCTCGGGCAGGCCTACGGCGGGCGCGGCGACGAGCGGGCGTTCGCTCTCTTCGACGAGGTCGCCGCCCTCGCACAGCAGCACGACGCCGGGTGGCTGCTCGCCGATGTCACCGATTCACGGGCACGCGCTCTGGCTGAGCTCGGACGCATCGACGAGGCCGTGTCGGCCGCGCTCACCGCGGCCGACGGCTTCGCTGCACTGGGAGACCTGGGGGCGGCCGGAAGCTCCGAGCTGTTCGCCGCGCGGGTGCTCGCCGGCAACGACCGCTCAGCCGACGCCGTGCCGGTGTACCGCAGCGCGATCGATCACGCGGCCGGCCACCCGCCGCTGCTGCAGGTCGCGGCCCTCGAACTCGGCAACGTGTTCGAGGCGCTCGGGCGGCACGGCGAGGCCGCCGAGATCCGCGCCCACCTGGAGAGCTGAGCGTCGGATCCCGGCGTGGCGCCGGCTCAGAAGAGCTGGCGCCAGTTCGCCTTCGCGAGGTCGAGAAGCTCGTCCCCGCGTCCGGACATCACGGTGCGGATCGCATAGAGCGCGAAGCCCTTGACCTGCGCGGCCTCGATCGCCGGCGGCATGGACAACTCCTGCCGCTCTGTAACCACGTCGAGCAGGGCCGGACCGTCGTGAGCCAGCACCTCGCGCACGGCATCAGGGAGGTCTTCGCTGCGCTCCACGCGACGGGCGAAGATGCCCATGGCTTCGGCGATCGCGGCGAAGCTGGGGTTGTCCAGTCCTGTGCCGTAGGTGACGAAGCCGGCGGCCTTCATCTCGAGCTCGACGAAGTTCAGCGACGAGTTGTTGACCACGATCGTCTTCACCGGGAGCTTGTTCTGCGTCAGCGTGAGCAGCTCGCCGAGCATCATCGCCAATCCGCCATCGCCCGCGAGTGCGACGACCTGACGGTCGGGGTGGGCGACCTGCGCACCGATGCCGTGCATCAGCGCGTTCGCCATCGAGCCGTGGGTGAAGGAGCCGATCAGGCGCCGGTTCTCGGTCATCGAGAGATAGCGCGCCGCCCACACGGTCGGTGACCCGACATCGGCGGTGAAGATCGCGTCATCGGTCGCGTACTCGTCCAGGAGCCTGGCGAGGTACTGCGGATGGATGGGGCGCTTCCCCTTCGCCGGCACCGCCAGCTCGTCGAGCTTCTTGCGGGTCTTGCGGTAGTGCGCGATCGCGTCGTCGAGGTGACCGCGATCGTCCTTGCGCGCGATCCTCGGCAGCAGCGCCTCGGCCGTGGCCCGGACGTCGCCGACCAGTCCCAGATCGAGCGGATGCCGTTTGCCGAGCTGTGCGCCGCGAATGTCGACCTGGATCGTCTTCGCACCGTCAGGGTAGAACTGCTCGTACGGGAAGTCGCTGCCGAGCACCAGCAGCGCGTCGGCGGCCTCCATCGCGCGGTAGCCGGACGCGAAACCGAGCAGTCCCGTCATCCCGACGTCGAAGGGGTTGTCGTACTCGATGAACTCCTTGCCGCGAAGGGCGTGGACGATGGGAGCACCCAGCTTGTCGGCGAGCGCGATCACCTCGTCGTGGGCGCCTTCGACCCCGGCGCCGGCGAGGATCGTGACGTTCTTCGCCGCGTTCAGCAGCGTCGCCGCCTTCTCGAGCTCTGCGCCGTTGGGGACCACCACGGGGCGGGCGCGCTCGATCACGACGGCGCGGTCGTCGGCGATGTCGGCGAGGGCGACGTCACCGGGGATCACGAGGACGGCGACACCGCGCTCCTCGATCGCTGCGCGCATGGCGATCTCCATCAGGCGCGGCATCTGCTTCGGGTCGGCGACATACTCCACGTACACGCTGCACTCGCGGAAGAGCTCCTGCGGGTGCGTCTCCTGGAAGTACCCGGTGCCGATCTCGGTCGTGGGGATGTGCGCGGCGATCGCGAGCACGGGGACGCGGGAGCGGTTCGCGTCGTACAGGCCGTTGATGAGATGCAGGTTGCCCGGCCCGCAGGAGCCCGCGACCACGGCGAGCTCGCCCGTGGTGGCGGCATCGGCGGCGGCGGCGAAGGCGGCGGACTCCTCGTGCCGCACATGCACCCAGCGGATCGTGCCGTCCTTGCGGAGCGCGTCCGTGAAGCCGTTCAACGAGTCCCCGGGAATGCCGTAGACACGGTCGATCCCGTTGGCGTGCAGAGTCTTGACGATGTTCTCAGCGACGTTTGCCATGCTTCGACCCTACGCCCGGGGGGGGCGCGAGGCTCGTCCGGACCCGTGACAGATGTCACCCGAAATGGCGACGTCTGGCACTGTCTCCACAACCGCACTCGATCTAGCCTCGGACCATCAGAAGAACCGGAGTGCTGTACCGATCCGGAGCAGTACGGCAAGGAGAGGAACTCCCATGAACGAATTCGCCATCGGGGACACCGTGCAGATCACTGGACCGACGATGACAGGCAATGTCGGGACGGTCGTCTCGATCGACGAGAAGCGGGGGAAGTTCCTCGTGCGGATCACCGATGTGACCCAGAACTACTTCACCCCGACCGACCTGAAGCTCTTCTCGGCCTGACGGTTCTCGGCCTGACGGTCAGTCAGTACTCCTGGGGCCCGTCGAGCTCCGGCTCGGCACTGCGACGGAAGGCCCGCCCCGAAACCGACGTCGGGTCGATGCGCACGTAGACGCGTTTGAGGGTGGGGATCCATGGGCGGAGGCCGGCCGCATCCGCCCTGTGCACGTCGGCGTCCGATTCCAACGCACTCGCGTGGCCCCGCACGATCACGCTCCAGGCGTCCGTGTCGGTGTGGTCATCGACCTCGAACAGCACATCGGTGTTCACCGTGAGCTCGAACAGCTTGCTGCCGGGTGCGGTGCGGAACAGGATGCCGTCCCCGTCGACCACGAAGTTCACGGGGAAGATATCGATCGTCTCCCCCACGTGGGTGACGAGCCGGCCGAGCTCCTGCGTGCGGAGCCGCTCCCAGCTCTGTTCGGTGGTCAGCGTCTCGATGGGATCGGTGTGTGCGCTCATGCGGCCATTGTCCCTCACCCGGTGTCCCCGCCGACAGGGCGTCCGTCCCGCAACACGAGGCGGGCATGCGGACGGCCCCTCGCGCTCTGCGAGGGGCCGTCCGTCGCACGCTCAGCCGATGCGGATGAGCTTCTTGTTGACGAACTCGTCTGCGGCGAGGTGTCCCAGCTCACGGGCGGTGCCGCTGCGCTTGACGCCGCCGAAGGGCAGTTCGGGGCTGTCCGCCAGCACGAGGTTGACGTAGACCATGCCCGCCTCGATCTTGTCGGCGACGCGCTCGGCCTGCTCCGCATCCGTCGTGAAGACGTACGAGCCGAGCCCGAACGTGGTGTCGTTCGCGAGCTCGACCGCTGCGTCCTCATCCGCCACGCGGTAGACGACGGCTGCCGGTCCGAAGAGCTCCTCACGGTAGACGTTCATCTCCGGCGTCACGTCGGCCAGCACGGTCGGAGCGAAGAACGCACCGTCGCGGGTGCCACCCGTGAGCAGCGTGGCGCCCTGCTCGACGGCCTGATCGATCTGCTTCTGCAGGTTCTCCGCCGCGGTCTCGGACGACACCGGACCGAGCACCGTGTCGTCGCGCATGGGGTCGGTCGCCTCGACCGCGGCCATCGCCGCCGTGAACTTCTCCACGAACGCGTCGTAGAGACCGTCGACGACGATGAAGCGCTTGGCGCCGTTGCAGGCCTGGCCGTTGTTGTCCAGACGCGCATCGACGCCGGCCTGGACGGTGGCGTCGAGGTCGTCGGTCGACAGCACGATGAAGGGGTCGGAGCCGCCCAGCTCGAGCGCGACCTTCTTGAGGTTGCGGCCCGCGATCTCGGCGACCGCGGCGCCTGCGCGCTCGGAACCGGTGAGCGAGACGCCCTGCACGCGCGGATCGGCGATCATGGTCGCGATCTGCTCGTTCGTGGCGAGCACGTTCTGGTAGGCGCCCTTCGGGAACCCGGCGTCGTGGTAGATCTTCTCGATCGCGGTCGACGACTCCGGGCACTGCGGTGCGGGCTTGAGCAGGATCGTGTTGCCCACGACGAGGTTGGGCGCGGCGAAGCGCACGATCTGGTACGCCGGGAAGTTCCACGGCATGATGCCGACGAGCGGACCGAGCGAGGAGCGGCGGATGATGGCCGACCCCTCCCCCAGGATCGCGATCGGCTGGTCGGCCATGATCGACTCCGCCTGGTCGGCGTAGTACTCGGCGATGTCCGCGGCGAAGTCTACCTCACCGAGCGCGGCCTCGCGGGGCTTGCCCATCTCGCGCACGAAGATGTCCGCGAGCTCCTCGCGGCGCTCGCGGTGCAGCTCGGCCGCACGGCGGACGAGGGCAGCGCGCTCTGCGACCGTCGACGAACGCGACCACCCGCGGTGGGCTTCGTCGGCCGCGGCCACGGCCTCTTCGATCTGAGCGTCGGTGAAGGTGTCGAAGGACGCCAGCGTCTCTCCGGTGGCGGGGTTGATGACGGCGTAGTCGGTCATGGTTGTCCTCTCGTGTGCGGGTCCCTTCGACAGGCTCAGGGACCCAGGCCGTTCGGGTGGGGTGGGCCCTTCGACAAGCTCAGGGACCCACCCGGAAGGTCAGGAGACCGGGATCAGCGTGTACTTGGTGGACAGGTACTCGTGGATGCCCTCGAAGCCGCCCTCGCGTCCGACGCCGGACTGCTTGACGCCTCCGAAGGGTGCGGCCGCATTCGAGACCACTCCCACGTTGAGACCCATCATGCCGGTCTCGAGCCCGTCGATCATCCGCTGCCCGCGCTGCAGGTTCTCGGTGAACACGTACGACACGAGCCCGTACTCGGTGTCGTTCGCCAGGCGCACGGCCTCTTCCTCGGTCTCGAAGGTCGCGATCGCGAGCACCGGTCCGAAGATCTCCTCGCGGAGGATCGCGCTTCCGGCGACCACGTCGGTGAGCACGGTGGGCTCGTAGAACGTGCCGGTGCCCTCGACGGCCTTGCCGCCGGCGAGCAGGGTCGCACCGCGTTCGACCGCATCGTCCACGAGCTCGCCGGCCTTGGCCACGGCGTCCTCGTCGATGAGCGGTCCGATCGCCACGCCCTCTTCCGTGCCGCGGCCGATCTTCATGCCGTTGACGCGCTCGGTCACGCGCTTGGCGAATTCCCCGGCGACGTCCTTGTGCACGATGAAGCGGTTCGCGGCCGTGCAGGCCTGGCCGATGTTGCGGAACTTCGCGGCCAGCGCACCGTCCACGGCCTTGTCGAGGTCGGCGTCGTCGAACACCACGAACGGAGCGTTGCCGCCCAGTTCCATCGACACGCGCAGCACGCCTTCGGCCGCCTGGGCGATGAGCTTGCGGCCCACCTCGGTCGACCCGGTGAAGGAGAGCTTGCGCAGGCGCGGGTCGGCGATGATGGGCGCCGACAGCGCACTCGACTTCGACGTCTGCACGACGTTCACGACACCGGCGGGAAGGCCTGCCTGCTCGAGCAGCGAGACGAAGTACATGGTCGTCAGGGGCGTGAGTGCCGGGGGCTTGATCACGACGGTGCAGCCCGCTGCGAGTGCGGGGGCGATCTTGCGGGTGGCCATGGCGAACGGGAAGTTCCACGGCGTCACGAAGAACGACGGTCCGACCGGGCGCTGCGATACGACCATGTGGCCGGTGCCCTCGGGGTTGATGCCGTAGCGACCGCTGATGCGCACGGCCTCCTCGCTGAACCAGCGCAGGAACTCCCCGCCGTAGCCGACCTCGCCACGTGCTTCGGTGAGAGGCTTGCCCATCTCGAGCGTCATGAGAAGGGCCAGATCCTCCTTGTGCTCCTGCACGAGGTCGAAGGACTTGCGGAGGATCTCGCTGCGCACGCGCGGAGCCGTCGCGGCCCAGGCGTCCTGCGCGGCGACTGCGGCGTCGAGGGCGCGGATGCCGTCGCCGGGCGTCGCGTCGGCGATGGTGCGGATCACGGAACCGGTCGCGGGGTCCTTCACATCGAAGGTGCCGCCGGTCTCGCCGTCGATCCACTGGCCCCCGATGAAGAGTCCGGTGGGGATGCTGTCCAGGAGCGCCTGTTCGGTCTGAGTGCTCATGATTCTCTTTCTGTGAGGAGGGCTAGGAGCGCTTGCGTCGACTGGGCGGTGCGTCGATGCCCAGGGTCTGTCCGCGGAAGAAGGCGGGCCGTCTGATCGCGTTCCAGATCATGACGACGATGCCGACGACGATGATCAGCATTCCGAGGATGAACACGATGCCGACCCCGCCGATCTGCGAGCCGGAGCCGTAGGCCGGGTCCATCGAGTCGATCAGCGTGGTGAAGAACAGCACCGCGAGGATCGCGCCACCGACCAGCGGGAACAGGAACGTGAAGAAGAAGTTCCGCGTCGAGTCGAACCACTGCTTGCGGAAGTACCAGACGCAGGCGAATGCGGTGATCCCGTAGTAGAAGCAGATCATCATGCCGAGCGTCAGGATGGTGTCCCACAGCGTGTCCTCGCTGACGATGCGCATCACGGCGTAGAAGGCCGATGCCACGATGGCGGAGGCGATGGTCGCGTACCCCGGGGTGAAGAACCGCGGGCTGACCTTCGCGAACGACTTGGGCAGTGCGCCGTAGTGCCCCATCGCCAGCAGGGTGCGCGCGGGACCCACGAACGTGGACTGCAGCGACGATGCCGAACTGGTCAGCACCGCGAGCGACACGAGGAACGCGAGCGGGCCGAGGATCGGGCCGGAGAGGTGGAAGAACACGTTCTCCTGGATGTCCTCGTTGCCGAGGCCCAACGCTCCGGTGCCGACGCCGGCGAACATGATCATCGCGACCGCCAGCAGCAGGTACAGGGAGACGATCATGAGCACCGTGACGGTGGCGGCACGCCCCGGGGTCTTCTCCGGATCCTTGGTCTCCTCGTTCATGGTGAGGGTGACGTCCCAGCCCCAGAATATGAAGATCGACAGGGAGAGGCCGGCGGCGACGGCGCTGAACGACGAGATCGCGAACGGGTTGAACCAGCCGAGGTCGAACGGCTGGTAGTCGAAGCCGTTGCCGTTCACCGCCTGCACGATCGCGGCCCCGGCGAAGAACAGCAGCACGAGGATCTGGAAGCTGACGAGCCAGTACTGCAGCTTCTGCGTCGTCTGCATGTCGCGGTACGAGATCCACGTCGCGCCGAGCATGAACAGCAGGCACACGCCGATGTTGATCCAGGTGACGCTCGCGAGGGAGGCGATGTCGGGGTTGCCCGTGATCTGCGAGATCAGCAGGAAGAGGAAGTCCACGGCGATGCCCGCGAGGTTGGACAGCACGAGGATCGTGGCGACGACGAGGCCCCAGCCGGCCATCCAGCCGACCCAGGGACCGAAGGCGCGGGCCGCCCAGGTGAACGACGTTCCGGAGTCGGGCATCCGGTTGTTGAGCTCGCGGTAGCCGAAGGCGACCAGGAGCATCGGGATGAACCCGACGAGGATGATCGCCGGGATCTGGGACCCGACGGTGGAGGCCACGGGTCCGACGGCCGCCGTGAACGTGTAGGCGGGCGCGATGCACGAGATGCCGATCACGACCGCGCCGATCAGGCCGACCGTTCCGGCGCTCAGGCCCTTGGTGGAGATCCCGGTGGTGACGCCGGATTCGGGCTCCGTCGCCCGGTGGGTGCTGCTCATCAGCGTTCTCCTGCTTCGTTGCGGGTGCGCGGGACGACGATCATGGGGACGGGCAGAACGTGCAGCATCTTCGCCGCCGTGGAGCCCAGGAACAGTCGGCGCGGCTGTGCCAGCCTGCTCGATCCGACCAGGATGACCTCACCGGGAAGCCAGGAGAGGTTCGCGACCGCATCCTCGACCGTGTCGCCTGGGGCCTTCTCGACCGCGGCGGTGCGCCCGTCCGGAAGGAGCTCGGTCGCCATCGCGAGAACCTCTCGACCGTGCGTGTCCCCTACGGTGCGGATGGCTCCCGTGTCGAGGCCGGGTGGCACGTCGAACGGCACGAGGGAGACGAGTCGCAGATCGACACCGCTGTCTCCGGCGAGCGACACCGCTTCGTCGAGCAGCGCGTCCGCGCCCGGCCGTGAGCCGACCGCGACCGTGACACGCGGGATGACGTGGTCGTCCTGCTGCGCCGTGCCGACGGGTGCCAGGGCCACCGGGATGGTCGACGAGTGCAGCAGCTCGGAGGCCACGCTGCCGAGACGGTGGCGTCCGAAGATGCCGCCGCCCGCCGCGCCGATCACGATCAGACGTGCGCCGAACTCCTCACCGGCGGCGATGAGCCCCTCGGCGAAGGACTCGGAGAAGCGGACGTGTCCGCTGCGGATCAGCTCCTGCGGCAACCGGACGACGGCGTCGCCGAGCCACTTCTTGGCCTGCGAGCGGATGTGCTCCTCGTAGGCGCGCTCCGGCGGCACCGCGGCGCTGCGCGTGCCCTCGTTGGGCAGCACGATCACCAGGTGCAGGGTCGCTCCCAGGCTGCGGGCGATGCGTGCACCCAGCGCTGCGGCATCCGCTCCCGCGTCCGTCGCCGTGTATCCGACGACGACCGACCCGGTCATCAGCTGCTGCTCTCGACAGCGCCGGCCTCACGACTCGCATCGACGATGTTGGAGGCGACCAGGTGTCCCATCCGGATCGCACCGTCCACGTGCTGATACCCGGCGCCTGCCATGTCGCTGCACGCGAAGTGGATCGGTCCGACCGCGCTGCGCAGGTCCGCGCCGTAGCGGTGCAGGCCGCCCATGTCGAAGCTGGCGGCATAGGCGCCGCGCGTCCACTCCTCGCTGCCCCAGTCGCTCTCGTAGTAGACGACCGGGTTCTTGGCCTCGGGGCCGTAGTAGTGCGACAGCGACTCGAGGATGCGCTCCTTGCGCTCCTCGGCCGAGAGCTCGAAGACACCGTCGGCGTTGGCGTCGGAGACGAAGCCGACCAGGGTGCCACGCTCATCGCCGTGGTTGGTGTTGTCGTAGGCCTCGTGCGACAGTTCGTACGGGCTGAACGCGGTGCCGCTGAGACCCTGCTCGCGCCAGAACGGCCGGTCGTACACGGCGTGCACCTTGATGACGAAGCCCATCGAGAGGTGCTGGTGCAGCTGGTGCTGGCGGCGCGGAAGCGGCGGGTCGAACGAGATGCGGCTGTAGAGAACCGGTGCGTGCGCGAGGATCGCGTGGCGGGCGCGCACGGTGAGCTCGTCGGTGACGGCGACCACACCGGCATCCGACCACTCGAGGCGGCGGACGGGCTGGTTCAACAGCACGTCGTCGCCCAGACGCTCGGCAAGGCGCAGCGGCACCTGCTGGAGACCGCCCACGACGCGCTTGTCGAGGATGAAGTCGGCGTCGACCAGGTTCGAGTAGGAACCGGCGGACGCGGCCATCAGGAGCGACTGCAGGAGCGAGAACGAGTGCGTGGGTTTGGTGAGCATCGCGGAGCCCGTGGCGAAGGCGAGGTTGCGCACGGCCTCGTCGTCGTCGGTCTGCGAACGCAGCCAGGCATCCCAGGTGATGGAGTCCCACTCCTCGGCCTTGGGGTGCGCCCACGGCTGATCGGGGTCGATCTCCGCGACCAGCGCGTCGAGGATGCCGGTGATGCGGGCGATCACGGCCTCGGTCTCCGGCGAGACGGGGAACATCTCCCCCGTGAAGCGGTGGGTCTTCCCGTCGGGTCCGACGTAGACGCTGTCACCCTCGCGGTAACGGCTGTAGGTCTCGAGGCCCAGCTCCTCGATCGTGTCCTTGAGCGCGTCCTGGTCGGGCGAGACCCACTGGCCGCCGATCTCGAGCATGGCACCGTCGATGACGTCGGTCCACAGGCGTCCGCCCACGCGGTCGCGGGCCTCCAGCACGGCGACCGACAGGCCGGCCTTGCGCAGGTCGTTCGCGGCCGTGAGGCCTGCGGCTCCGGCACCGATGATGAGTACGTCGCGGGTGATCTCAGACATCTGCAACTCCTTCGTTGGGGGAAGTAGTGCCGGTCGCGACCCGAAATCCCCCGATTGGGGTCGCGACCGGACAGGGGGTCAGGCCGCGCGGGAGCGCGGCCTGCATGTTATTCGGCGGCTGCAGCCAGGGCTGCGGCCACGATGTCGAGTCCTTCGTTCAGCAGGTCGTCGCCGATCGAGAGCGGAGGAAGGAAGCGGATGACGTTGCCGTAGGTGCCGCAGGTGAGGACGATGACGCCCTGCGCGATGCACGCCTTCGCGACGGCCGCCGTGAGAGCGGCGTTCGGTGCCTTGGTCTCGGGATCCACGAACTCGGCGGCGATCATGGCGCCGTGGCCGCGGATGTCTCCGACGCGCGGGTCGTTCTGCTGGATCGCGGTGAGACGGTCGATGAGGATGGTGCCGATCTCGCGTGCCCGCTCGATGACGCCGTCGTTCTCGAACACGTCGATCGAGGCGAGGGCCGCGGCACAGGCGATCGGATTGCCGCCGTAGGTGCCGCCGAGACCGCCGGAGTGCGAGGCGTCCATGATCTCGGAACGACCGGTGACGGCGGCGAGCGGGAGGCCGCCGGCGATGCCCTTGGCCGTGGTGATCAGGTCGGGCTCGATGCCGAAGATCTCGCTCGCGAACATGTGACCGGTGCGGGCGAAGCCGGTCTGCACCTCGTCGGCGATGAAGACGACGCCGTTCGCGCGGCACCAGTCGACGATCGCGGGGAGGAAGCCATCGGCCGGGACGATGAAGCCACCCTCGCCCTGGATGGGCTCGATGATGACCGCGGCCAGGTTGTCGGCACCGATCTGCTTCTCGAGCTGGAGGATCACGCGGGCCGCGGCCTCGCGCCCGTCGAGTCCGTCGCGGAAGGGGTACGACATCGGCGCGCGGTACACCTCGGGGGCGAACGGGCCGAAGCCGCTCTTGTAGGGCATCGACTTGGCGGTGAGCGCCATGGTCAGGTTCGTGCGGCCGTGGTAGCCGTGGTCGAATGCGACGACGGCCTGGCGACCGGTGTGCTTGCGGGCGATCTTGATCGCGTTCTCGACCGCTTCGGCGCCCGAGTTGAACAGGGCACTCTTCTTGGCGAAGTCGCCGGGGGTGACGCGGTTGAGTGCTTCGGCCACGCCCACGTAGGACTCGTACGGCGAGATCATGAAGCAGGTGTGCGTGAACTGCGCGGCCTGAGCGGCGACGGCCGCAGCGACCTTGGGGTGCGCGTTGCCCACCGTGGTCACGGCGATGCCGGAACCGAGGTCGATGAGCGAGTTGCCGTCGGCGTCGACGACCACTCCGCCGCCCGCGGCGACGGCCGCGATCGGAACCGTGTGTCCGACACCCGCGGCGACGGCGTCCGCCTTGCGCGCGAGGATCTCGGCCGAACGGGGGCCGGGGAGGTCCGTGACCAGGCGACGCTCCTGCGGGAGGTCGGGTCCACCGAGAGGGACTGCGGGGGCTGCGGTGTCGAGGAGTGCCATGTTCGCGAGCGTACGGCGGTGACCGAGACTGCTGCATTCACCGGTCTGTACAATCTGTAGCGTCAGTTCGCCTGCGTGTACAAGTTCCGGAGAATGTCATGGCCGTCACCGCTCAGCCGACCCTGCGCGCGCTGCTGCAGCGTCGTGACCTCGGGCTCTCGCTGGTGCCTCGCGAAGCCGACATCCCGGAAGGCGCTCTCGACCGCCCCCTGCGCTGGGTTCACAGCTCCGACCTCGCCGACCCGACCCCGTTCCTCTCGGAAGACCTGGCACTGCTGACCACGGGGACGCAGTTCGACGAGGCCGTGAGCATCGACACGTATGTCGGGCGGCTCGCAGACCGCGGCGTGATCGGCCTGGGATTCGGTACCGAGGTGCATCGCTCAGGGATCCCCGACGAGCTCGTCGAGGCCTGCGCTGTGCACGGGATGCCCCTGTTCGCCGTACCGTATCGCACCCCGTTCATCGCCGTCGCACGTGCACACTCCGAGGCCATCGCGGCTCAGGCCTATGCACGACGGTCATGGGCGCTCGACACGCAGCGCGCTCTGGCCCTCGCCGCCCTCCGTCCGCACGGCCTCGACGCGACGATCGCGGAGCTCGGGCGTCGGCTCGACGTCTGGTCTGGCATGTTCGACGCCGCCGGAGCCCTCACGTTCGCTCACCCGCGTGACGCCATCGAGGCGCGTGTGCTCGACGAACTCGGCTCCCGCGTGGTCGAGATCCTCACGCGGGGGCTCGAGGCCGGGCAGTCGCTCAGCATCGAGGGTCACTCGTTCATGCTGTTCACGGTGGGCCGCGGCGGACACCTGCGCGGCGTCATCGCCCTGGCCATCGAGACGCTCGACCCCGAAGCACGCTCGGTCGTGACATCGGTCATCGCCATGGCGGGACTCGCGATGGAGCAGAGCGAGCAGCTGGCGCGCAGCCGACGCCGCCTGCACACCCAGCTCCTCGGCTCTCTCCTCGCCGACGACCCGTCTCTCGCCAGGCGGGTGCTGGGAAGCCTGCCACCCGCGCCCGTGCTGGTCGCGGTCGCGGCCGACGCCCCTGCGGGACCCCTGGCCGACTGGTGGGAGCGACACCGGTCCGAACACGGCACCTCCTTCTTCCTGGCCGAGTCGGAGGACGGCGTCACGATGTGCGTGTCGGTCGCCGACGAAGGGCTGCTCGATGAGGTCGCCGCGCGGTTCGGCATCCGCATCGGCGTCTCCGATTCGGAGGGCTACGATTCGTTCGCCCGTGCCCATGCGCAGGCACTCACCGCGCTGCGCCAGCAGGGCTCGCACGGGACCGCCCGGTACGCCGACACCGTGGGGTCGAGCATCCTCACCGCCCTCGCGACCGACGAGGCCCGCCTGGTCGCCGAGTCTCGACTCGCCCCGGTGCGCGAGCACGATGCCCGCACCGGCGCCGACCTCGAGCGCTCGCTGCGCACCTGGCTCGAGCACGACGCGAAGGCCGAATCCGCCGCGAACGCTCTCGGGATGCACCGACACACCCTGCGCACCCGCATCGCCCAAGCCGGCGCACTGCTCGACGTCGACCTGTCCACCTTCCCCGCCCGCGCCGAGCTCTGGACCATCCTCCAGACCGCCCGCGACTGACCCCCTCTCCCCACCTCTCCCACTGCCGCCGACACGCGGGTGCCGGGGGGTCAGGAGGTGAGGAGGGTGCGGCAGCGGGTCACGTCGTCTGCGGTCTGCGCGATCAGAGCGTCGACGCCGTCGAAGCGCAGGGTCGGGCGCAGACGCGCGACGAGAGTCACGGCCAGCCGTCGGCCGTACAGATCCAGGTCCACATCGTGCAGGTGCGCCTCGACGCGTCGGCCGCGATCGCCTTCGAAGGTCGGGTTCGTCCCGACGCTGACACTCGCCGCACGGTGCCGCGGATCATCGTCGATCCGCACCCACGCCGCGTAGATCCCGTCCTCAGGCAGACGCGCACCATCGAGTTCGAGGTTCGCCGTCGGGAAGCCGAGCTCACGCCCGCGGCCGTCGCCGGGGACGACCCGTCCGACGATCGTCCCGAGCGGCGAAGTGCTCACGCGCTCTCGGGGGCGGCGATGGAGCGGTAACGGCTCTGATGGAAGACGAGCGGTTCGATGTCGTCGAACAACGTGACGTCGGCGATCTCGTACAGTGCGATCTCGTGGTCCCCGCCGTCGAAGGTGCTGTGCAGACGGCAGGTGAGCCACAGGGCCGCGTCGGCGATCAGGACGGCGCCCCCATCCGTGCGCCGCCACTCATGCCCACCGAACCGGTCGCCCTCTCGCGCGGAGAGCGACCGGCTGAGGGGCTCGTGGTGCGCTGCGAGAACGCTCATGCCGAGCTCGGGAACCGCACGCAACACCGGCCAGGTCTTCGACGTGCGGGCCGCGCTGATCGCGACCAGCGCAGGTTCGAGCGAGATCGAGGTGAAGGAGTTGACGGCCATGCCGACGGCGCGATCCTCCACGTGCGCGGCGAGGGCCACGACGCCGGTCGGATACACGGAGAAGGCTCGGCGGAGGGCGAGATCGCGCGGCAGGGCATCGTTCGGCAGCGCGTCGGTCACGGCAGTCGTCATTTCGGCTTCCTTTCGTTAGTCAACTTTGACTAGTTCAGATAATAGGCAACTTTGATCATGCAAACAACAGGAATGTGTGATCCCAGCCGTTAGCATGAGGGTCATGTCGACCACCCGCCTCGTCGTCCTCGGTGCCGTGAAGCAGTTCCAGCCCGTGCACGGGTACTTCCTCCGCCGAGAACTCATGACGTGGCACGTCGACGAGTGGGCCCACATCCAGCCGGGCTCGATCTACAACGCCCTGCGCGCGCTCGAGGTCGACGGCTACATCGCCGAGAGCGGCACCGAAGCCGAGGGGAAGCGTCCGGCCCGCACGACGTACCGCATCACTCCGGCCGGCGAGGTCGAACTGCAGCGCATGCTGCGCGAGAACCTCTGGAACGTGGCGGCCTTCGACACGCAGGCGATCATGACCGTGGCCTCGTTCATGTTCGTGCTGAGCCGGCAGGAGGTGATCGCCGGCCTCGAGCACCGCCTCATCAAGAGCGACGCGATCATCACGCAGAACGGCTTCGATGTGCAGGACACCCTGCGCTCCGAGACCACCCCGAAGTACGTGCGGGAGATCTTCGACCTCTCCACCGCGCGTCTCACTGCGGAGAAGCAGTGGCTGCTCGACCTGCTGGCTCGTCTGCGCGACGGCGAGTACACCTTCGCCGGCGAGACGGTCGAGAGCGCGGCAACGGCTGACGCTGCCGCCTCGGACTGACCTCAGCGCGACGCCACGAGCGCCGCGATCGAGGTGGGCGAGAGAGCAGTCGTCGTCGCGCCGCGGTGCTGGGCGACGACAGCGCCGGCAGCGCAGGCGCGGATCAGCGCCGCTTGGATGGCAGCCCCCTGAGCGAGCGCAGCTGCCAGTGCCCCGCAGAACGCGTCACCGGCGCCGGTCGTGTCCACCGGATCGATCCGGAAGGCGTCGACGTGCAGCGGGTCGTCTCCCGCCCGGTGCAGCGTCACTCCCCCGGCACCTCGGGTGAGGACCACGAGCCCGGCACCGGCGGCGTACAGCCGGTCGATGCCGCCGAGCTCGGCGCACTCGGTCTCGTTCACGACCAGCACATCGACGTCGGCGAGCATCCCGATCGTCGCCGCGTGTGCGGGCGCGGCGTTCAGGATCGTCAGCGCTCCCGCTGCGCGGCCGGCCCGCAGCGCCGCCGCCACGCTCGCGAGAGGAATCTCCAGCTGAGCGAGGACGACCGCGGCGCCCTCGACCCCGGCGACCGCGTCATCGGCGCCGAGCTCCCCGTTCGCGCCGGCCGCCACGATGATGCTGTTGTCCCCGTCGTCGAAGGCCAGCACATGGGCGACACCGGTCGGGGCGACGGCGCTTCGGCGCAGGGCCGCCTCTACTCCGGCATCCGCCAGCGTCCGCTGCAGCACGTCGCCGGCCTCGTCCGTTCCGACGACCCCGCAGAACCGCGTGGACGCCCCGCTGCGGGCGGAGGCGACGGCCTGGTTCAGGCCCTTGCCGCCCGAGAAGCGGCCACCGGCACGGCCAAGGAGCGTCTCACCGACGAGCGGAGGGCGCGAGACCTCGACCACGAGGTCGAGGTTCGCGCTCCCCACCACGGCGACGCCGGCGAGGGTGTCAGACACGCGACATCGTCCGCCGGTACTGCGAGCCCGTGTGCGACTCGGCGAGCGCCGGCGTGGGCGTGCCGATCAGGCGCTCGCGCAGCGACTGCGGCTCGGACGAGGGCTCCGCGATCGCGCCGCGCTCCTTGAGGATCGGCAGCACGTGCTCGATGAAGTCGACGGTCGAGGCCGGCGGGATGACGGGGGCGAACAGGAACCCGTCGAGGTCGGCGCCGTCGGCGAGCTCGATCATCCGGTCAGCGACCTGCTCCGGGGTGCCGACGATGGGGCGGGCTCCGACGCCGTGCGCGTGCCAATCCCCCAGCACATCGCCGACGGTCTTGTCCGCGAAGCGGGCGACCTGCGTCTGCGAGAGTTCGGTGCTGAGCTCCGACATCGGCGTGTTCGGCGCGTACGCCGAGAGGTCGAGGCCGGTGAACCATGCGTAGGAGGCGACCGTGACATCGGGGTTCTGCGCGTCGGCGACCTCGGCGTACTTGCGCCGGGCCTCCTCCTCGGTGCTGCCGACGACCGCGGCGAACGCCGACATGATCTTGACCTCGTCGGCCCCGCGACCGTTCTTGACGGCCTCCTCGCGGATCGCACTCGAGTGCGCACTGAGCTGTTCGACCGAACCGCTGCCGACGAAGATCGCCTCGCCGTGCTTGCCGCCGAACTCGCGACCGGCGGGCGATGCCCCGGCCTGGAACAGCACCGGCGTCCCCTGCGGCGAGCGCGAGGTGTTGCCGTAGCCGTGCGAGCGGAAATAGGGACCGTCGTGCGCGATGCGGTGCACCTTGGACGGGTCGGCGAAGCGACCGGCCTTGTCGCGCTCCAGGGCGCCTTCCTCCCACGCCTGCTCCCACAGCTTGTAGACGACCTGCATGAAGTCGTCGGCCATGAGGTAGCGCTCGTCGTGGCCGACCATCGGCACACCGAAGCCCTGCACCGCGGTGTCGGCCGTGCCCGTGGTGACCACGTTCCAGCCGATGCGTCCGCCCGAGAGGATGTCGAGCGTCGCCATGCGGCGCGCGAAGGAATAGGGCGGCTCGAGCAGCGTGGATCCGGTGGCGACGAGCCCCAGTCGCGTGGTCTCGGGGATGAGTGCGGCAAGGATGATCGCCGGGTCGAGCCGGGGCAGATCGAGGCCTTCGACGGAGCAGATTTCGGGGCGTTCACCCGCGACGTCGGCCCAGCCCCAGGCATCCGCGAGGAAAAGGAAGTCGAACCCGGCGTCCTCGACCATGCGCGCGGTGTCGCGCCAGTACTCGAGCTTGTCGAACAGGTAGCGCCCGTTGTCGGGGTGCCGCCAGGTCGCGGTGCCGGAGTCGTTCGCCTGCGCGTTCTCGAAGAGGCCGAGACGCAGCGGTTTGACGGTGTTCTGATCGGTCATGTGCGGGTGCCTTCCTTGTGGGTGGTTCGGGTGGATCTGGGCTGTTCTCCGGGCACGCCGGAGGAACCCCGGGACGGGTGGGGGATCCCGTCCCGGGAGGCGGGCGCCGCGTCAGCCCTTGGCCGTGACCTCGCCGTCGCTCCACCAGAGCACGCGCTTGCGCACCAGGGCGAGGACGATGATGAGGAGCACGCCGAGCAGGCACAGCAGGGCGATGCTGGCCCAGGTGACGGGGAGGTTCGCCTGGGCGGCCGAGGTGGTGACGAGCGAGCCGAGGCCGGCCTGCTGCCCCGCCGCGACGAACTCGGCGACCGCGGCGCCGACCACGGCGAGCGGCAGGGCGATGCGGAGGCCGGCGAACACGTACGGCATGCTGCCGGGGAAGCGCAGTTCGCGGAAGATCTCCCACCGCGAGGCATGCAGCGTCTTGAACACGTCCATGGCCTTCTGGTCGACGTCGCGGAGCCCTGCGAGGGAGTTCACGAGCATCGGGAAGAACACCACGAGGCCGGTCACGATGAACTTCGGCACCATGCCGAAGCCGAACGCCACGACCAGCGCCGGGGCGATCGCGACGATGGGGGTCACCATCACGATGATCACGAGCGGCATGACCGCCCGCTCGATGATCTGGAACTCCGCCATCACCACAGCCAGGAGGAACCCGGCGAGGATGCCGGCGGAGGCACCGACCACCACCTCGAGCAGCGTGACGAGGAAGTTCGACCAGTACATGCCGGCGTCATCGACGAGGCTCGCACCGATCGCCTCCAGCGTGGGGAGCACGTATGGGTTGGTCCAGGCCACGACCTGCCAGAGCAGCGCGGCGATCACGAAGGTGATCAGGGTGGGGCCCCACGATCCCCACCGCAGCCAGGAGGGAGCGCCGCGGCGGGGCTGGCCCTTCAGACGGGCGGTCGCGATCGTCGCGGTGGTGTCTCTCATCGTCAGCTCAGACATGGGCCTTCTCCGTCTGCGCGCGCAGCGCACCGCGCACGACTGCTTCCAGTTCGCGGAACTCGTCCGTCGCGTAGGCCTCTTCGGTACGCGGTCGCGGCAGGTTCACGTCGATCACCTGGGCGATGCGTCCGGGGTGCGCGGCCATGACCACGATGCGGTCGGAGAGCATGATCGCCTCCGGCACCGAGTGCGTGACGAACATCACGGCCTTGCGGTTCGACTGCCAGAAGTCCAGCAGAGCGATCCGCTGCAGGTCCCGGTTCATCTCGTCGAGGGCGGAGAACGGCTCGTCCATCAGCATGATCGCCGGGTCGAACACGAACGCTCTGGCGATCGCGGCGCGCTGCTGCATACCCCCGGAGAGCTGCCCCGGGTACTTCTTCAGCGCATGGCCGAGGCCGAAGGTCGACAGCAGCTCGGCCGGGTCGCGGAGCGCACGGTCGCCGTTGGCCCCGCGGTTGATCCGCACGGGGAGCTCGACGTTCTCGCGCACCGTCTTCCACGGCAGCAGCGCCGGAGACTGCGGCACGAGTCCGATCTTCTTGTCACGCGAGGCCGCCCTGACGCTCTCGCCGTCGATCGTGACGGTGCCGGAGTCGGCGTCGAGGAGCCCGGCGACCACCTTGAGCAGCGTGGACTTCCCGCAACCGCTGGGCCCGATCACCGAGACGAACTCGCCCATCCCGATCGTGAGACTCACGTCATCGAGCACGGTGACCTTCGCGCCGTCGACGCCGAAGGACTTCGAGACGTTCCTGACCTCGACGCCGGCGCCGTGTGCGACCGTCATCACTTCTCCTGCCAGATCAGGGTGTCACCGTCGTAGAGGTCGGCGACCAGGTCGGCGTCCATCATGTCGGCGATCGCGGGCAGCTCCTTGACGTCGCCGTACTTCTTCACGAGGGCGTACTCGGGCTCCCACATGGACTCGTTCTGCACGCCGGGGTTGCCGCCGGCACTCTCGCGCACCCAGGCGGACTCCACCTCCCACGTGCGGGCGAGCTGCTCGCGCGGGAACGCGGCTCCCTGCCCGTTGTCCTCGGCCAGCTTCGCCAGCTTGTCGATGCACGCATCGGATTCGTCGAGGCAGTACTGGAGCGCCTTGAGGCTCGCGCGCATGAAGTCGGCGGCGACCTCGCGGTGCTCATCGAGGAACCGGGAGTTGACCTCCATCACGTTGTACGTGCCCTCGACGCCGAGGTCGGAGGGGAGGAACTCGCTGAACGGCATGCCCTGTGCCTTGAGCGACTGGGGCTGGTTCGAGGCGTAGCCGACGATCGCGTCGACCTGCTCGCGCACCACGACGGTCGGGTCGTAGTTGGTCATCTTCACCATCTCGACCTTCGAGACGTCGACCCCGGCTTCGTCGAGCATGGCCGAGGCGATCGGTGTCAGGTTGATGAAGTACCCGAGCGATCCGCCCTCGAGGTCCGTGAGGCTCTCGAGCTTCTCGTTGCCGAAGATGGAGAACGGCGGGGTGGTGCCATAGGTGGCGACCGCCGTGAGGTTCTTGCTGTTGGCGGCCGCCAGCATCACATCGGACGCGGAGCCGAGCGCGGTGAACTGCGCCTGCCCGGAAGCCACGAGCTGCTGACCGTTCGCCCCTGAGGCGTTGATCTCGACATCGAGGCACAGATCGTCGAAGTAGCCCAGCTCCTCGGCGAGGAACACATCGAGCTGACCGGCGCTGGCGGAGTAGCCGTAACCGGAGATGTAGGTGATGGTGCCGGCATCCTGATTCCGCTTGCAGGCGTCGCTGTCGTTCGCACTCGTGGGGGCGGTATCGCCGCCTGGCGTCTGCGCGGAGCATGCTCCGAGCGTCAGCGTGGCGGCGAGAACGCACGTCAGGGTGGCAGTGATGCGGAATCGGGTTTCCGCAGGGGAAGTAGCCATGAGGGTCCCTTCTCGGCCGTTCGTCGTTGATGGCTCGATGAAAGTAACATAGTCAATCTTGACTAAGCAAGATCAAACTAAGTTTTGACGAACGGCATGACGGGCGCACCATGCCTCCGCCCATGAGGACAGCGGAGACCGGAGGTCAGACCGAGGTCGAGCGGAGGGGCCAGGCCGGCCACCAGCCGCCATCGAGTCCGCTCAACAGCGACGTCACGCGCTCCCGCTCGTCCGCGGTCAGCTCCGGGGCCGGACCCGCGGCGGTCTCCCGACGCTCCCCGTCGGGGGACCGCACCTCCGTGTACAGCCAGGCGCGTCGCCCGACGGGGTACTTCTCCCGGAAACCGCCTGAGGCGACGGACAGCACGATCCGCTCTATCTCGTCCGCCGCGCTTTCGGCAGTCTCGTCGCAGGCGTCGCACACGCACGACGGGACGATCGCATGGAAGAGTGCCCCGGTTTCGACGCGGACGACGGGAGGCATCGGAGCGAGGCTGATCGCCGCTCCGACCGCGGGGTCGAGCACGATGCTTTCGGCACCTCCCTCATCGCGCTCACGCCGCACCTCGACTTCGTACCCGGCACGAAGGTGTTCGACGAGGGCTTCGACCACGAGAAGCAACGGTTCGAAGCGCTCCGGGTGCGATTCCCGGGAGTAGGCCTCCTCCGGCGGGGCACCCTCGGACCAGCGGCGTCCGTAGCGGATGACCTCGCCCCGGTCGTCGCGGAAGAGCAGGAGCGGGAGAGCGGGACGGACGTAGGCGCTCGCAGGGAGCACGGCGGTGCGCTCGGGCGCCTCGGCGGACAGCGCCCTCACCTCCTGGTCGTCGAGGTCGTCCTGATCCCACGACTCGATCATCCGCAGGAAGGCTTCGCGCTGGTCGGACTGCCGCACCATCCCCTGCACGAGCGCCTCGACCGGGATGGAGAGGGTGTTCGTCCCTATCTCGGGCTCGGCCGCCATCCGCCATGTCGCTGCCGGATGCACCATGGCGATGACGTTGCCCACGAAACGCGCCGCCGCAGCGGCCAGGTCGGCGCTGTCGAGGATCACATGATGCGCGGCCACGAAATCCCACGTCGCCGCGAGGTCGTGGGCCAGGAGATTCGGGTCCGCGCCCTGACTCCGTACGAACCCGGCGAACGGCTCGAAGCCGCCGATGAACCGCACCGGTCTCCGCGCATCCGACGGCGACGGCATCCACATGATCGCGGCGGACCCTGCCTCGGGCATCGGGCCGAACGGACCGGGGAAGACGTCGCTGCTCATCGACTGAGCGTATCGACCGGGGTCTCACCGCGGTGCGTGCGCCTCCAGGAACTCGTACACGTCGGTCGTGTCGACGCCGGGGAAGGCTCCGGTGGGCAGGGTCGCCAGCAGCGTGCGCGGGGTCTTCACGTTGGGCCACGAGTTCTCGCGCCAGCGGTCCTCCAGATCGGCGGGAGCCCGACGGCAGCACACCTCGACCGAATGCTTCGAGACGCCGCGATGCGAGGTGTCACGCCCCACGAACCACTTCGTGTCGTCGAAGCGCACTCCCACGCTCACCGAGTGCAGCCCCTCGCTCGACGACTCCACCCGGGCGGTGCACCAATACGTCCCGTTGCCGGTGTCGGTGTACTGGTAGTACGGGTTGAAGCGGTCGTCTTCATCGAACACCACGCGCGAGGTCCACCGGCGGCAGCACATCTGCCCCTCGATGGCCCCGAGCCGGTCGGTCGGGAAGTTCACGTCGTCGTTCTCGTACGCCTTGGTGATGGTGCCCGACTCGTGCACCTTGAGGAAGTGCACCGGGATGTCGAGGTGCCGGGTCGCGAGGTTCGTGAAGCGGTGCGCCGCCGTCTCGTACGACACCGAGTATCCGTCACGCAGGTCTTCTATCGAGATCGCCCTCCGCTGCTTGGCGTCCTTCAAGGCGGGGACGACGTGCGCCTCCGGGATGAGCAGGGCGCCGGTGAGGTAGTTCGTCTCGACGCGCTGACGCAGGAACTCGGCGTAGCTGCGTGGTTCGGAGTGCCCGAGGATGCGACTCGACAGCGCCTGCAGCACCGCGGTGCGGGCATCGCCCTTCGCCGGCACACTGCTGGAGAGGTAGAGCCTGCCGTTGGCGAGGTCGGCGACGCTGCGGGTGGTCTGCGGCAGGTCGGGCGCGTAGTGCAGGGTGAAGCCCAGGTAGGCCGCGATCTCGGATGCGGTGCGCTGCGTCAGCGGGCCGCCGGGGTGACCGACCGCGGCGAGGATCTCGGCGGCCTTCGTCTCGAGGTCGGCGAAGTGGTTGTCCTGCCGCCGCATCAGGTGCCGCAGCTCGACGTTCGCCCGGCGAGCTTCTTCGGGCGTCGCGGCCCGCTCGTCCTTGAGCCTGTCGATCTCGCCGTGCAGAGCGAGCAGCGCCTTCAGCGCATCCGTGGGCAGACTCTTCGCGATGCGGAACGGCTCGATGCCCAGGGCCTGGAACGTCTGGCCCTTCATCGCCCGCTCCAGGGCGATCTCGACCGCGCTGCGTTCGTCGAGCGGCTCGCCTTCCAGCAGCGCGTCGATCGTGACCCCGAGAGCCCGGGCGATCGCCTGCAGCTGCGTGAGCTTCGGCTCGCGCTTGCCGGTCTCGATCATCGACATCTGACTCGGCGCCCGGTCGACGGCGGAGGCGAGGTCGTCGAGGGTCATCCCCTTCGCCGTACGGAGCTGGCGGATGCGGCGGCCGATCGTGAGGGCGTCGGTCTCTTCTGCAGCGTCGATGGTGCTCATGCGGGCGATTCTGTCACAGAAACAGAATTTCGACCGATCTTCTCCCCGGAATCGGTCGGCCAAGCTCGTGAACTTCACTCACAGTGGAACCACGCCACTCCGGCACCGCAGCCGGATCCACCGAGGAGACACCATGACGAACACCGCCAACACCCCGACGCCCCGCCCCGCCGGTCTGCGAGCCGGCGACCAGGTTCAGACGGCAGCCGAGCTTCAGGAGATCTGGGATACCGATCCCCGGTGGGACGGTGTCGAGCGCACCTACACGGCCGAGGATGTGATCCGCATCCGTGGATCGGTTCGCGAAGAGGCCACGCTCGCTCACCGCGGGGCCGACAACCTCTGGAACCTCCTGCACACCGAGGACTACGTCAGGGCGCTCGGCGCCTACACCGGAGGCCAGGCCGTGCAGCAGGTGCGGGCCGGCCTCAAGGCCATCTACCTCTCCGGCTGGCAGGTCGCCGCCGACGGCAACCTCGCCGGTCAGACCTACCCGGACCAGTCGCTGTACCCGGCGAACTCGGTGCCGGCGGTCGTGCGCCGCATCAACAACGCGCTCATCCGCCAGGACCAGCTGGAGCACGCCGAGGGTGAGACCACGCAGGATTGGCTGGCCCCGATCGTCGCCGACGCCGAGGCGGGCTTCGGCGGACCGCTCAACGCCTACGAGCTCGCGCAGTCGCTCATCCAGTCCGGCGCCGCCGGCATCCACTGGGAGGATCAGCTGGCGAGCGAGAAGAAGTGCGGCCACCTCGGTGGCAAGGTGCTCGTGCCCACCCAGCAGCACATCCGCACCCTGAACGCGGCCCGTCTCGCCGCTGACGTCGCCGGCGTCCCGACCGTCATCATCGCCCGCACCGATGCCCTCGCCGCCGACCTGCTCACCAGCGACGTCGACGAGCGCGACCAGCAGTTCACCACCGGCGAGCGCACCACCGAGGGGTTCTACCGGATCCGCCCCGGTCTGGAGTCTGTCATCAGCCGCGGCCTCGCCTTCGC
The DNA here is from genome assembly GCF_001005635.1 of Microbacterium sp. Ag1. Lineage (NCBI taxonomy): Bacteria > Bacillati > Actinomycetota > Actinomycetes > Micrococcales > Microbacteriaceae > Microbacterium > Microbacterium sp. Ag1. The sequence continues at coordinate 184,070 of NZ_LBCR01000028.1, read as the reverse complement.
CCCCTACGCCGACCTGTTGTGGGTCGAGACGGGAGAGCCCGACATCGAGCTCGCCCGCTCGTTCGCCGCGGCGATCCATGCACAGTTCCCCGGCAAGCTCCTGGCTTACAACTGCTCGCCGAGCTTCAACTGGAAGAAGCACCTGTCGGACGCCGAGATCGCGACGTTCCAGCAGGAGCTGGCTGATCTGGGCTACAAGTTCCAGTTCATCACGCTGGCCGGATTCCACGCCCTGAACTACTCGATGTTCGACCTCGCCCGCGGCTACGCGGATCGCGCCATGAGCGCCTACGTCGAGCTGCAGGAGGCCGAGTTCGCCGCAGAGGCGGACGGCTACACCGCCACCAAGCACCAGCGCGAGGCGGGCACCGGCTACTTCGACGTCATCTCCACCGCGCTCAACCCCGACAGCGCGACCCTCGCCCTCGCCGGCTCCACCGAAGCCGCGCAGTTCCACTGATCCCCACTTCGTTCCCGTCTCGCCGACACCCATCCCCGCCGTCGAGACCCACCGCCGCGATCGTCTGCAGCGTTGGGTCTCGGCGACCACCGTGGGTCTCGGCGGATGAGGACACCGACGTACAAGGACTCATCATGACCACTCCCACGACCACCACGGCACCGATCCAGACGACCCAGCAGGGTCCGGCGATCGAGGTCACCGGCCCCATCCGCGACCGCTACGAGGAGATCCTCACGCCTGAGGCGATCGCCTTCCTCACCGAGCTGCACCATCGGTTCGCGTCCCGCCGTCACGACCGGCTCGCCGACCGGATGCGCCGACGCTTCGAGATCGGCAACGGGCACGACCCGAAGTTCCGCGACGACACGGCCCACATCCGCGAGGACCGGGACTGGCGGGTCGCCGGCGCCGGCCCCGGCCTCGAGGACCGCCGCGTCGAGATCACCGGGCCGACCGACCCGAAGATGACCATCAACGCGCTCAACTCCGGCGCCCGCGTCTGGCTCGCCGACCAGGAGGACGCCACGAGTCCCACCTGGAAGAACGTCATCGAGGGTCAGCTCTCCCTCAAGGACGCGATCCGAGGAGAACTCTCCTTCACCGCGCCCGCCTCCGAATCCGGACCCGGCAAGAAGTACCGCGTCACCGCGGAGCGCACGCCCACGATCGTGATGCGCCCCCGCGGCTGGCACCTGCCCGAGAAGCACGTCGCCTTCATCGACCGGGCGGGCCGTCGCACCTCGGCATCCGGGTCGCTGGTCGACTTCGGTCTCTACTTCCTGCACAACGCACAGGCGCTGATCGAGGCCGGGCGAGGCCCGTACTTCTACATCGCGAAGCTGGAGTCGAGCGAGGAGGCGAAGCTGTGGGACGACGTCTTCTCGTTCAGCGAGGAGTACATCGGCATCCCGCACGGCACCATCCGCGCCACCGTGCTGATCGAGACGCTGCCTGCCGCGTTCGAGATGGACGAGATCCTGTACGAGCTGCGCGACCACTGCGCCGGCCTGAACGCCGGGCGCTGGGACTACATCTTCTCGATCATCAAGAACTACCGTGGCCGCGGGGCGCGCTTCGTGCTCCCCGACCGCAGCGAGGTCACGATGACGGTGCCGTTCATGCGGGCCTACACCGACCTGCTCGTGCAGACGTGCCACAAGCGCGGAGCCTTCGCGATCGGCGGCATGAGTGCGTTCATCCCGAACCGCCGCGACCCCGAGGTGACGGCGCGTGCGGTCGAGAAGGTGTCTGCCGACAAGAAGCGCGAGGCCGGAGACGGCTTCGACGGCACGTGGGTGGCGCACCCCGACCTGATTCCCACGGCGCAGGCTGAGTTCGACGCCGTGCTGGGCGACCGCCCGAACCAGGTCGACCGCCAGCGCGACGACGTGCACGTGGAGGCGCGCGACCTGCTCGACCTACACATCGGCCGCCCGATCACCGCCCAGGGTGTGCGGGACAACGTGTCGGTCGCCATCCGCTACCTGGAGGCCTGGCTGCGCGGGCTCGGCGCTGTGGCGATCGACAACCTCATGGAGGATGCCGCGACCGCGGAGATCAGCCGCTCACAGGTGTGGCAGTGGATCCACCAGGACCGCACCACGCAGGACGGCACCCCCATCACGGCGGAGTACATCGAGGGGCTGATCGACCAGGTGCTCGCACAGGCGACCCGCAGCCACGGCGACCGCTACGACGACGCAGCGGAGATCTTCCGCGAGGTCGCCCTGCAGGAGGAGTTCCCGACCTTCCTCACGCTGGGCGCCTACAGCCGATACCTGATCGACGAGGACTGAGCGCGAGAGGAAGAGTCCCGGGCGGCAGCTGCGGCCCGGGACTCTTCCGCGTCCGGAGCCGGGGCGGGCACGCGGGCGTAGCCTGGAGGCATGACCGACGTCTGGGCAGACATCGCCACCGAGTTCCTGCACTTCTATCCGCGTGGGCGGCGGCTGCTCGCGGTGGCCGGGGCGGATGCCGAGCGCTCGCGACAGGCAGCCGACGAACTCGCCACCGCTCTGACGGCGTCGGGGCAGCAGGTCGTGCGCGAACACTCCGCAGAGGGCGACAAGACCGAGCTCCGCGGCGTGGTCACCGCGTTCCGGGAGGGACCGAAGAGCGACGACATCCTGCTCGTCTCCGGTCCAGCCGCCCTGATCGGCGAGCGCAGCAGGGGGATGTGGAACTACGCGCTGTGGCAGTTGGCGGGCGACGAACCGCCCCACACCGTGGCCGGCTCGATCGTCGACGTCTCCGACCCGGCACATCCGAAGCGGCGGTTCGCGGACTACTGCGCCCTGCCCGCCTCCTACGGCGCCTGACGAGAACGCTCCGGCACCTCAGCGGAAGGACGCGGCCACCGAGTTGCGGTGATAGTCGAACACGATGCTCGTGCGGGTGGAGGCGACGCTGCTCTGCGCCGAGAGGTGCTCCAGCACGAACTCGCGCATCTCGGATGAGTCCGCGACGGCGATGTGCAAGAGGAAGTCGTCGTCTCCACCCAGGAAAAACACCTGGATGACCTGGGGCAGCACCCGCACGCGATCCGCGAACTCGACGATGCTCTCCCTCCGTCCGCTCGGCCGCAGGGTCACACCGATCACAGCCTGCAGCCCGGCACCCAGCATCCGCTCGTCCACACTCGCGTGGAACCCCGTGATCACCCCGCGGTCCACCAGGGCGCGCAGGCGGGTGTGCGCCGTCGAAGGGGCGACGCCGAGTCGTCCGGCGAGTTCGGCGTTGGTCATGCGGCCGTCCGCCGTGAGCAGCTGCACGATCTTCGCGTCGACCGCATCGAGCGCCGGCGCCCGAACGGTATTCGGCTCCGAGGCCTCCGATGTCGTCTCCATACGAAGCATTATTCAGGATCCGTGCGCAGAGCGAATCATCTTCACGGATTCTGTTGTTCTGTCGATGTTTCTGCGATCCTGAGTGCCGCACCGCATCGAACCCTGGAGGATCAATGAAGATCGGCGTCCCCACCGAGGTCAAGAACAACGAGAACCGCGTCTCCCTCACCCCCGCCGGCGCCGACCGCCTGGTGCGCGAGGGCCACCAGGTGCTCGTGCAGTCCGGCGCAGGGCTCGGCTCGCGCATCACCGACGACGACTACCGCGCGGCCGGTGCCGACATCGTGGCGATCGCAGCCGACGCGTGGGGCGAGGCCGATCTGGTCATCAAGGTGAAGGAGCCGATCCCTCAGGAGTACGGCTTCCTGCGCGACGACCTCACCCTCTTCACCTACCTTCACCTCGCCGCCGACCGCGCTCTGACGACCGCCCTCGTCGACGCGGGAACCACGGCCGTGGCCTATGAGACCGTGCAGCTTCCCGACCGCAGCCTGCCCCTTCTGGTGCCGATGAGCGAGATCGCGGGACGCCTCTCCGTCACCATGGGCTCGTACTCACTGCTGCGGTCGCAGGGCGGACGCGGAATGCTGCTCGGTGGCATCGCCGGCACGCCGCGTGCCAAGACCGTCGTCATCGGTGGCGGCGTCGCGGGCGAGCACGCCGCGGCGAACGCACTCGGACTCGGCTCGAAGGTCACCGTGATCGACGTCTCCCTGCCGCGCCTGCGTGAGCTCGAGCACCGCTACGGCGGCGCTCTCGAGACCCGCGCATCGAGCCGCTACGACATCGCCGAGGAGTTGAAGAGCGCCGACCTCGTGATCGGGTCCGTGCTGATCCCGGGTGCCGCCGCTCCCAAGCTGGTGACCGACGACATGGTCGCCGCGATGAAGCCGGGCTCGGTGCTCGTCGACATCGCGATCGACCAGGGCGGATGCTTCGAGGGGTCGCGCCCGACCACCCACGACGACCCCACGTTCGCCGTGCACGACTCGATCTACTACTGCGTCGCGAACATGCCGGGCGCGGTGCCGGAGACGGCGACCCGTGCGCTGACCAACGCGACCCTCCCCTACGTCTCGGCGATCGCAGGCAAGGGCTGGGAGCGTGCGGCGGCTGAGGACGCGGCGCTCGCGAAGGGGCTGAACGTGCAGGGCGGACGCATCACGCTCCCGGCCGTCGCGCAGGCCCACGGACTCACGACCGACTGACCTTCCGAACCCGAAAGAACTCCGGATCTTGGCGGCATCCCACACCTCTCCTGCCGCACCGACCCGAGTACGCTCGTAATCGTGACCGAACGCGCTCCTCTCTCTCGCAAGCTGTCCGCCATCGCCGAGTCCGCGACCCTCAAGGTCGACGCCAAGGCCAAGGCCCTCAAGGCCGAAGGCAAGGACGTCATCTCATACGCTGCCGGCGAGCCCGACTTCGCGACGCCGCAGTTCATCGTCGATGCGGCGGCCGAAGCTCTGGCCGACCCGGCGAGCTACCGGTACACGCCCGCTCCCGGCCTCCCGGCGTTGCGCGAGGCGATCGCGGCGAAGACCCTCCGCGACTCGGGCCTCGAGGTGTCTCCGAGCCAGGTCATCGTCACCAACGGCGGCAAGCAGTCGGTCTACCAGGCCTTCCAGGCCGTGGTGAACCCGGGCGACGAGGTGCTGCTGCCCGCGCCGTACTGGACCACGTACCCCGAGGCCATCCGCCTCGCCGACGGCACCCCCGTCGAGGTCTTCGCCGGCGCCGACCAGGAGTACAAGGTCACGGTCGAGCAGCTCGAGGCCGCTCGTACCGCCCGCACCACCGCACTCGTGTTCGTCTCACCGTCGAACCCCACCGGCTCCGTCTACACCGCCGAGGAGACCAGAGCCATCGGCGAGTGGGCGCTCGAGCACGGCATCTGGATCATCAGCGACGAGATCTACCAGAACCTCACCTACGAGGGCGTCAAGGCCACCTCGATCGTCGAAGCCGTCCCCGAGGTCGCCGGCCAGACGATCCTGGTCAACGGCGTCGCGAAGACCTACGCCATGACCGGCTGGCGCGTGGGCTGGATGGTCGGTCCGGCCGACGCCATCAAGGTCGCGGGTAACCTGCAGTCGCACCTCACCAGCAACGTGAACAACGTCGCCCAGAAGGCTGCGATCGCCGCCCTCACCGGTCCGCAGGACGCGGCCGAGCAGATGCGACAGGCCTTCGACCGCCGCCGCCAGCTCATCGTCTCCGAGCTGTCGAAGATCGACGGCCTCGTGGTGCCGAACCCGCTGGGCGCGTTCTACGTGTACCCCGACGTGCAGGGTCTGCTCGGTCGCACCTGGGGCGGTGTGACGCCGACCACCTCGCTCGAGCTCGCCGACCTCATCCTCGACCAGGCCGAGGTGGCCGTCGTGCCCGGTGAGGCCTTCGGCCCGTCCGGCTACATCCGCATGTCATACGCACTCGGCGACGACCAGCTGCTCGAGGGTGTCCAGCGCCTGCAGCGTCTGTTCGCCTGAGTCGCGCCACGCCCCCGGCACCCCCGTCGAGACCCATTGCACTCGCCGAGACCCACTCCTGCAGTCGCTTGCGGGAGTGGGTCTCGGCGCCGACGATGGGTCTCGACGCGTGTGAGGGGCGAGGGGGGAGGGGCGAGGGGTGAGGGGGGATACTGGAGGTATGGGGATGGAGGCCGACGAAGTGGAGGGTGAGGGGATGCCTGTGAGTCTGCGGGTGGCCTTCGCCATCCTGATCACGGTGACCGTGCTGATCTTCTTCGCCTCGCTCCTGGTCGCCCCCTTCCTCTGGTACTGGGGAGGAGAGTGGCGAGCGTTGCTCAGTGTGCTCCCCTTCGTACCGGTGGTCGTCTACGCGACCGTCACCGTGCTCGTCACAAGAGGAAAGTCGTGGGCCCGATACGCGACCGTGCTGTTCCCGCTCCCCCTCGCGCTCTACGTCCCTGCGGCAACGGGCACGACCTGGGAGTTCCCGGTCGGCCTCGCGGCCCTCGTCCTCACCACCACGGCGGTCGTGTTGATCTTCCTGCCGTCGTCTCGTCCCTACTTCGGCAGGGACACACCTCAGTCCTCGGGGTGGAAGCCGATCAGCCAGCGGACGCCGTAGCGGTCGACGAGCGTGCCGTCGAAGTCTCCCCACGGACGCTTCTGCAGCGCGTCGATGACTCGTCCGTCTGCCGCCAGCTTGTCGTACCAGTCGGTGAGGGTCAGGGCATCCGCTGTGCCGAGGAGCGAGAGGAACATGCCGCTCATCTGCACCGCGTCGTCATCCGCACCCGCATCCGCCCCGGCGACCTCGACCGGCCCGCTCAGCTGTCCGTGCGCGACCGCGTCGCCCGGACCGTCGTGGCGTCCTGCCGTGGCATAGTCGAGCAGCTGGAGCTCACCGCCGAACACCGATCGATAGTGACCGAGCGCCTCTGCGGCGTTGCCGGGGAACAACGGGTACGGGATCAGTCCGCTCATGCCGCGAGTGTAGCCGCGACCGACGACGTGCCCTACCCCTCGACGCTCTAGAGCTCGACGCCGACGAGAACGGGCTCCGGCTGCAGCACGAGACCGAACTCGGCGTGCACCCTGCTCTGGATGAACCGCGCGAGCTCGGCGACCTCACCAGCGGTCGCGCCACCTCGGTTGGTCAGAGCGAGCGCGTGCTTCGTCGACACGGATGCGCGGGAGTGCGGCAGCTTGAACCCCTTGCGGATGCCTGCCTGCTCGATGAGCCACGCCGCGCTCACCTTGACGTCGGAGACGGCGGCCGGCTTCGACAGCGGCACCTGCCCGTCGTAGGACGCGAGCGGGATGACCGTCACGGCGTCGAGGTCGGGGGCGACCGGCCAGCGCGGGCATTCCGGCGGCAGCGCTGCGGCCACGGTCGCCGTCACGATCGCGTTCTGGAAGAACGAGCCGACGCCGTGGGTGTCCGGGTCGTCCGCATCGAGCAGCATGCCCTTCGACGCCCGAGTCGCCAGGATGCGCTCCCGCACCCAGCCCAGCGGAACCGGGGTGTCGTCCGTGAGGCCGAGCGCCCGACGCAGCTGCTCGCCGCGCACCACGCGCTCACCGGCGACCAGCAGGTCGACGGTCACCGAGAGGATCACGGCACGGCGCAGCGGCACGCTGCCGTGGTGATGCTTGAGCACCGAGGTGCGGAAGCCCAGCCCGAGTTCCGCGGCGGGAACGGTCGAGACCTCGCCGGTCGCTTCGTCGATCAGCTCGACCTCGACCAGCGTCTCCTGGATCTCCTGGCCGTACGCGCCGATGTTCTGCACGGGGGCCGCGCCGACGGTACCGGGGATCCCGCTCATCGCCTCGAGACCCGCGTAGCCGTGCGCGACGGCGTACGCGACGAAGTCGTCCCAGCCGTGTCCGGCGTGCGCACGCAGACGGATGCGACCCGCGTGGGGGGACGGCAGCTCGTCGATGCCCTCGGTGCGCACGCGGATGACCGTGCCCTCGAACGGCTCGTCGCCCACGAAGAGATTGGATCCGCCACCGAGGACGAACCACTCGTCGCCCCGCGCCCAGGTCTCGCGCAGAGCGTCGACCAGTCCGGAAGTCGTCGTCGCCTCGAACATCCGCTCCGGCGCCGCGCCCGTGCGCAGTGTGGTCAGCTCCGCGAGCCGGACCGCCTCGATCTCCCGCATCAGACCGTCCTCATCAGACGGCGACGCGCAGCTGCGCCTTGACGAGCACGGTGGTGTCGCCGAACGTGACCTTGAGGTCGATGCGGGCGACCTCGTCGTCGACAGCGCCGACGGTGGCCACGACGGTGACATCGGCGCCCTCGACCGGGTCGACCACGACGGGCTTGGTGAAGCGCACCCCGTAATCGAGGATGCGCGTCTCCGGTGCGAGTGCGGCGACGACCACCGACGAGGCGATGCCCATCGTGAGCATGCCGTGCGCGAGCACGCCGGGGAGCCCGACAGAGGCCGCCACGTCGTCGCGGTAGTGGATGGGGTTGAAGTCCCCGGATGCTCCCGCGTAGCGGACGAGCGATTCGCGGGTGAGGTGCACGGTGCGCTCGGCGACCACGTCTCCGACGGTGTAGCCCATCAGGCGGCCCCCTCTTCCTCGGCGCTCGGCTCGGCGCCGACGAGCAGCACGCTGGTGGCGGTCACGACGTGGGCTCCCGCCGGGTCGGTGATCTCGGCCTCGCTGGTGATCATCGCGTTCCCGCCCATCATGCGGATGCCGGTGACACGCAGCTGGGCGGTGAGCTCATCTCCTGCGACGATCGGGCGCGTGTAGGTGAAGCGCTGCTCTGCGTGGATGGTGCGCTCGAGCGCGATGCCGGAGTCCTCCTGACCCAGCAGCTGCTGAAGCGTGAGGTCTTGGATGACCATCGCGAACGTCGGCGGCGCCACGACGTCGGAGAAGCCGGCTGCGCGGGCCGCCTCGACGTCGGTGTGCTGCGGGGCGTCGGCGAAGACGGTACGAGCGAACTCGCGCACCTTCTCCCGGCCGACGAGGTACGGGGCCGTCGGCGGGAACTCCCGGCCGACCAGATCTTGGTTCACTGCCACCCCTCGATCCTACCGAGGCCGCGCTGTGCGTCAGGCCCGCAGCCGGCGCTCCGCCACGCTTCAGGCGGCCCGTGCCGACATCGCCGATCCGAGCAGGACCATCCGCATGCTGCGCTCCGCGGCGTCTCGCAGCAGCGCCTCGCCCTGCTCCACCGCCTGCTCGAGGGGCATCGGCACGGTGAGGATCGAGGCGATCGCGTCGATGCCGATGTCGTGCACGGCCGGAGCACCGACGCCCAGAGACCCGGCGATTCCGAGCACGGGGACGCCGGCGACGCGGGCGCGCATGGCGATCTCGGCCGGCACCTTTCCGCGCGGAGTCTGGAAGTCGATGGCGCCTTCCGCCGTGATGACCAGGTCGGCCATGGCCATCAATCCGTCGATCGGCTCCGGCAGCAGGTCGCTGTCCAGCAGCACCTCGAAGCGCGGAGCGAGGCGGGCGCCGAGCACTGCGGCCAGCCCGGCCCCGAGACCGCCCGATGCGCCAGTGCCTCCGCCGGTGCGCACATCCATCGCGGCACCGAACGGGCTCTGCTCTTCGAGGAGAGCAGCCCAGATGTCGAGCGCCTCGGCCAACTGCTCCACCTGCTCCGGTGTCGCCCCCTTCTGTGGTCCGAACACCCTGGCGACGCCGCGCGGACCGCACAGCACGTTGTGGATGTTGCACGCCAGCACGATCTCGACTTCGCCGATGCGCGGATGGAGGCCCGACAGATCGAGGTGCACCGCGTCCCGGAGGTGCCGACCGCCCGCAGCCACAGGCGCGCCATCGCGATCGAGGATGCGGGCCCCGAGGGCTTCGAGTGCGCCCGCGCCCCCATCGCTCGTCCCCGAGTCGCCACAGCCGACCACGATCCGCTCGGCACCCGAGTCCAACGCGGCCGCGATCAGCTCGCCGACACCGTGGGTCGTGGTCGCACCGGGGTCGCGGCGGTCGCGCGGCACGAGTCGCAGCCCCGCGGCGGATGCCATCTCCACCACGGCGGTTCCCGAGCCGCGCCCTCCGAGCCGCGCCCACTGCGCGTCGACCGCGTCGCCGACGGGCCCCGTAACCCGGGCGGCGACGAGTTCGCCGCCCGTCGCCGCGGCGAGCGCGGCTGCCGTGCCCTCCCCGCCGTCCGGCACCGGATACTCGTCCACCTGCACGCCGGGGATGACCCGACGCACACCGGCGGCGATCGCCTCGGCGACGGCCTCGGCGCTGAGGCTCTCCTTGAATCCGCTGGGTGCGACCAGGATGCGCTGCGGGATGTGGATGGACATGATTCCTCCTTCTGCGCCCGAACGGGCGACGAGCGCCCGGTGTACGGGCACGACGAGCACCGGTGCACCGGCGGCGCACGCGGAGTGAAGCGGGTGGGTGAACGGGACGCTGCGGGTCAGAGCAACAGAGGCAGCCCCATCGACGGCCATACCCAGAGGGCGAACACCGCGACGAGCACGAACATCGCGGGAGCCAGTACCACCGAGAGTCGACGCAGATCCGGCGGACTGAAACCACCGCTGACGATGTCGGGGTCAGCGAACATCGCGACGGGTTTCGCCGAACTGGGAAGCGTGTGGCAGAAGCCGGCAGCCGCTGTCGAGGCGAAGGCTGCAGCCGTCGGTGAGACGCCGAGGGCGGGAGCGAGCGCGACCACGACGGGGATGATCGCCGCGGAACGGGCCGACCGCGAGGGGATCAGCAGATGCGCCGCCGTCGAGATCGCGATGACGACGAGCACGAAGGCCACGGCCCCGGCAGCGCCGAGTCCACGCAGCGGTGCGAGCGCGGACGAACTCAGCCATGCGGCAGCGCCGGTGGTGGTGAGCGCGGACGCCAGCGCGAGGGTGGCCGCGAGGAACAGCAACAGCGACCACGGCACGCGCTTGATCGCGGCGGGGAACGTCAGGCAGCCGATCCCCGGCGTCACGGCGGCGACGGCCCCGAGGAGCGCGACCAGGGCCGGCGACTGACGGTGCAGCGGCTCGGTGGCCCAGAGCAGGATCACCGCCCCCAGCAGCAGGGCGGCTCGTCGCTCCAGGGTGCTGAGCGGCCCGGTCACGGCCGTCGACGCGGAGCGGCCGATCTCCGCAGTGCTCAGTCGAAGACGTGTGGTGCGGTCTTCGCTCCGAGTGAAGCGCCAGAGGATGATCTCGCACGCCAGGTGCGACGACACCACGGCGAGCGGCAGTCCGAGCCAGAGCCAGCTCGAGAACGTGAAGCCCTCCTCCCCTGCGGCGCGCAGCAGCTGGTCCGTGACGATGTGTGCTCCGGCCCCGAGCAGCGAGCCGACAGCCGACAGCAGCACCACGGTCGGCATCAGGAGCGCCAGCGCACGGATCACCCTGTCGCGTTCGGGAAGCGCGGTGGCGACCGCGGTATGCACGGGGACGGCGAGCGCCGCCCGCCCTGACGTCGCCGGCACGGCGAAAGCGGTGAGCGTGAGCGCGACCGTCATGAGGTGGAACAGGCTCCGTGGACCCCGCGCGAATCGCAGCAGGTGGGCGGCGCCACGCAGGGCCAGCCCCGAGGTGGCCACCGCGGAGGCGATCACGAACGCCCCGATGAGCAGCCAGATCGTCTCGTCGCCGAGCGAGGCGAAGAAGTCGCGTGCCGGCAGTACCCCGGTGACGATGAGGGCGATCGCGGCGAGGAAGGCGACGAGTGTGTCGTCCAGACGCGTCGAGGTCCATGCCCATACGGCGAGCAGGAAGACCGCGAGCGTCACCGCGATCGGCAGGGTGGGCGCGCCGCTCCCCGGCGATCGGGTCAGCGCGGCCAGGAGCATCGCGCCCCCGGCCGTCAGCACGAGCCCGAGCGCGACCACGCGGAGCGCACCCGCGCGCCCGAGCCGCCGGCGCACGGATCGGCGTTCGACGGGCAGCGGTCGGCGCTCGGGCGGCATGGTCGCAAAGCGTGCCCGCTCGACCACCGCCTCCCCCACGGGTGACGAGTTCTCGGAACGAGTGTTCATCGGAACCGGTATCCCGCCCCGCGCACGGTCTCGATGCGGTCGACGCCGATCTTGCCGCGCAGCGCCCGCACGTACACGTCGACCACATTGGAGGCCGGATCGAAGTCCATCCCCCAGACGTGACCGATCAGCTGGTCGCGCGACAGCACCTGACCGGCGTTCTGCAGGAACACCTCGAGCAGCGCGAACTCACGCGAGGTGAGTTCGCGCATGTCTCCGTCGACCGTGACGGTACGGGCCCGCACATCGACCCGCACATCGCCGTGAGTGAGCACCGGACCGGCAGTCCTCCCCTCGCCGTCGCCGATCCGCAACCGCACACGTGCGATGAGTTCAGCGAACTGGAACGGCTTGGTGACGTAGTCGTTGGCCCCGCTCTCCAGGCCGCGCACGGTGTCGATGACAGAATCGCGGGCGGTGAGGATGATCACCGGCGTCGCGACGCCCTCGCCACGAAGGTTGGCGAGCACGTCGAATCCGTCCATGCCCCCGAGCCCGATGTCCAGCAGCACCAGGTCGAACGTACCGCTGCGCGCCATCAGCAGGGCGGTGTGACCGTCAGCGGCCTCGGCTGTCTCGTAGCCGGCTGCACGCAGACCCCGCCGCACGAACGAGGTGATGTGCGGGTCGTCTTCGGCGATCAGGATGCTGCGCATCTCACTCGCTCCTCTCTGACGCGGACTGTGGCCGCACGGTGGTCGGGGCGGTGGTCGGGGCGGGGAGGTCGATGCCGAAAGTGGCCCCCTCCCCGAAGACGCTGTCGACCCAGGCTGAGCCGTCGTGCCCGTCGGTGATCGCCCGCACGATCGCGAGTCCGAGGCCCGAACCGCGGCGTGCGCCGGAGCTGTCTCCGCGGGCGAAACGCTCGAAGATGCGCTCGGCGTCAGCCGCTGCGACCCCGGGGCCGCTGTCGCGCACCCACAGCCGCAGTCGGCGTTCGCCGCCCTCGCCGTCGAAGCGCGAGCCGATCAGGATGCGGTCACCCGGCTCCGTGACCTGCACCGCGTTCGCCGCGAGTTGCAGCACGGCCTGGGTGACCCGCTGCGGGTCGAGAGGCGCTGTGCCTTCCGCCACTTCCATGAGCTGCCAGCGGCGATCACCGAGGTTCTGGGCCTTGGCCTCGATGTCGAGGGTGAGAGCGGCGACGTCGCAGTCGGCGACGCGCACGAAGTCGGGCTGCTCGGCACGGGCGAGGACGAGCAGGTCGGTGACGATGCGGCTCATCCGATCGAGCTCGTCGCTCACGAGTCGCAGGGTCGCCGCCCGCTCCTCCGGCTCCTCGCTCAAGAGCTCCAGCTGCCCGCGGACGATCGTGATCGGCGTGCGCAGCTCGTGCCCGGCGTCGTCGACGAACCGCTGCTGCGTGGCGTGCACGGCTTCGAGGCGGTCGAGCATCTGGTTGAAGGTGGTGGCCACGGCGGCGATGTCATCCGTCCCGTCGACCGGCACCCGCGCGGAGAGATCGTGCTCGCCGATGTCGCGGGCGACGCGGTAGACCTCACGCACAGGGGCGAGGATCTGGCCGGCCACGAGCCAGGCGACGCCTGAGCTGAGCACGATGCCGATCAACGCGACCCACGCGATCGTGGTGAACCCGGCATCGACCTGGGATCGCGCTTCCTGCGTGTACTGCACGATCAGGACGGCACCGGCGCGGTCGCCTGCGGTGAATTCCAGCCTCCCCCAGCGCAGGGGCCCCGCATCCGGCGCCTCCATCGCACCGGAGGACGCCGACTGGCCGAGCAGACCGGTCACGAGCGCTTCTCCCCCTGGCACGGCGGAGAGCGCGGCAGGATCCGTCGCCTCCACCCGTCCGTTCGCGACGGCGATCACCTCGCCGCCGACCGACGCGACGACGACCTCGTTCTCGTGCACGGACTGCCGGGCGACGTACTCGCTGACCAGTTCCTCCGGGGTGGTGTGGCCGCTGACCGCGGCGTCCTCCGCGAAACGGGCGAACTCCGCGGCCTCCTGCTCGATCTCCGCATTGGCCGACTGCTCGACACCCGCGAGGAAGATGCTCCGACCGATCATGCCGACCGCGAGCAGCGTGATCGCGGTGCTGAGGATGATCCACAGGGTGATCCGCCAGCGCGCGGGCAGGGTGCGGCGGCGCAGCGTGCGCAGCGGCGCACCGGTCGATGCGGAGACGTGGGGGATCGCTCGCGCATTCCGCGGCGCCGCGGAGCCGGCGCCCTCGAGGTCGAGGGGCAGTGTGGGCGCATCAGTCATCGTCGCCGCCGTCGTCGTCGTCATCGTCGTCGTCACCTGCGGGCGGCGCTGGTGGCGCGGGCGCAGGGGCCGGAGCAGGGGGTGGGGCAGGTGCGGGAGCCGGTACGACCGGAGCTGGTGCGGGTGCCGGTTCCTCGCTCGGCGCCGGCGGTGCCAGCTGCACCGTGACGGGCTCGGAGGGGATCTGCGGTGACGGCGGCATCTGCGCCAGCACGACGCTTCCGACCGCGAAGGCGACCGGGATTGCGATCAGCGCGCCGGTGGCGAGAAAGCGTCGTGGGGTGGTCATGTCCCCAATGATGCCCGTCGATGATGATGCGCAGATGAGCCGTGGATGAAGATCCTTTCATCCACGCGGGGCTCAGGCGCGCTTACGACCCTTGATCGCCTTGATGGCCATCTGCACCGCGATCACGACCAGATATGCCGCGAACAGCATGTTGCCCAGGGTGGGGTCGACGATGGTGGCCAGCCACGCGCCGAGAGCTGTCGTCGTGCAGGCGGAGACGCCGATGAGCAGCGCCGCGAGCAGATCGACGTTGCGGTTGCGGAAGTTCCCCACGGTGCCCGAGATCGCCGTCGGGATCATCATGAGCAGCGAGGTGCCCTTGGCGACCAGGTCGCTCGTGCCGAAGGCCAGCATCAGCACGGGGACGACGATCACTCCGCCGCCGACGCCGATCAGCCCGGCGAGGATACCGGTGCCGACGCCGACTCCGACGAGGGCGAGGCCGCTCAGCCAGGAGAGTTCGAACACGGCATCGCGCGACGGGATCACGAGGAAGAGGCTGACGATCACGACGACGAGGAAGCCGACGAAGCCCCAGCGCAGGGCGGTCTGCGAGATGCGCGGCAGCAGTCGTGTGCCGATCTGCGCCCCCACCACGGCACCTGCGGCGAGGATGATCGCAGGGATCCAGGCCACCGATCCGGTCGTCGCGTACGAGATCACTCCCACGCCTGCGGTCGGCACGATCGCAGCGAGCGAGGTGCCGGCTGCAAGGCGCTGATCGAAGTGCAGCAGGAGCACCAGCAGCGGGACGATGACCGTGCCGCCTCCCACGCCGAAGAGACCGGAGAGGAGGCCTGCGAGAAGGCCGATCCCGATGAACGCCGTGTAGGCACGAGGCCCTCGTGCGGGAGCCTGGGCATCATTCACCGGATCAGCCTACTCGCGGCCTCCTGTCCGCTCGAATCCGCTCCCGGATCAGACCTCGGAGTCGGCCTTGATCGGCACGGCGACCGACTCGGTGAGAGCCTGCTCGTACCGGCGCTGACGGCGTCGCAGCCACAGGCCTCCGACGATCAGCAGTGCGAGCACCCCGTAGGCGATGGCGGCGAACGGCTGCATGACCAGCGTGCTCAGGTCGCCCTGGCTCAGCTGCAGTGCCTTGCGCAGCTGCTCCTCCGCCATCGGTCCGAGGATCATCCCGACCACGAGCGGCGCGACGGGGTATCCGTATCTGCGCATGAAGTAACCGAGGATGCCGACGATCAGCAGGATCACGATGTCCGACGGCGAGCTGTGCAGCGCATACGCACCGAACACCGCGAACAGCAGGATGCCCGCGTACAGGTACGGCCGCGGGATCTGCAGCAGCTTCACCCACATTCCCACGAGCGGAAGGTTGAGCACGATCAGGATGACATTGCCGATGTAGAGGCTCGCGATGAGCGCCCACACCAGATTCGACTGGCTCTCGAACAGCAGCGGCCCCGGCTGGATGCCGTAGGACTGGAACGCGGTGAGGATGATCGCCGCGGTCGCCGTGGTCGGCAGGCCCAGGGTGAGCAGAGGCACCAGCACACCGGCCGCGGCGGCGTTGTTGGCCGACTCGGGCCCGGCGACCCCCTCGATCGCGCCGCGCCCGAACTCGTCCTTGTGCTTCGACAGCTTCCGCTCCGTCGCGTAGGACAGGAACGTGGCCACGTCCGCGCCACCGGCGGGGATCGTCCCGATCGGGAACCCGATCGCGGTGCCCCGCAGCCAGGGCCTCCAGGACCTGCGCCAATCGGACTTCGTCATCCAGGACCGCCACCCACGGGTGACCGGGATCACGTCGATGCCGCCGTGTCGCAGTCGGGCCGCGATGTAGAACGTCTCACCGACCGCGAACAGACCGACCGCGACCAACACGATGTCGACGCCGTCGGAGAGCGCGGGCAGGCCCAGCGTGTAGCGCTGCTGACCGGAGAGCCAGTCGGTGCCGACGAGCCCGAGGAACAGGCCGACGCCGAGCGAGAGCATGCCGCGCGAGATCGAGCTGCCGATCAGCGCACCGACCGTGATGAACGCGATCACGATGAGGGCGACGTAGTCGGCGGGTCCGAGGTTCACCGCGAACTGCGCGAGCAGCGGAGCGAGGAGGGTCAGCCCGAGGGTCGCCAGCGTGCCGGCGATGAACGATCCGATGGCGGCGGTGGCGAGGGCGGCGGCACCGCGTCCCATCCTGGCCATCTTGTTGCCCTCGATGGCCGTGACGATTGAGGCCGACTCCCCCGGGGTGTTCAGGAGGATGCTCGTGGTCGAGCCGCCGTACATGCCGCCGTAGTAGATGCCCGCGAAGGTGATCAACGCGGCGGCGGGGTCGAGCGTGTAGGTGAGGGGCAGCAGCAGCGCCACCGTCATGGCGGGGCCGATACCGGGGAGCACGCCGACCGCGGTGCCCACGAAGACTCCGAGGAAGGCGAACGCGAGGTATTCGGGCTGCAGCGCGGTCGCGAAGCCCTCCAGGAGCAGAGTCCAGCTGTCCATCAGAACATCCTTCCGAGCCAGCCGAGGGCCGGTCCCCACGGCAGCGACAGACCGAGCAGACCGCCGAAGACGACCTGGATCACGAGCGCCACAACGATGCCGACGAGGAACGCCATCCACCACCGCTTGGCGGCGAGCGACCACGCCACCCCGCCGAACAGCAGGGCTGCAGCGGGTGCCCAGCCGAGGGGTTCGATCAGGAGCAGGTGCGCGACGACGAGGCCGGCCAGCTTGGCGAGGGTGACCCAGTCGGTGGGCAGACTCTCATCGATGTCTTCCGCCTCCTCGGCACCGCCGCGCTCCCCGCGCAGCACGCCGACGAGCACAGCGACCGCGGAGGCGAGCAGGATCACGGAGACGAAGATCGGGAAGACCGTGGGGCCGGCCTTCATGCCGACGGGGACATGGATCAGGAAGATGCCGACGACGGCGAAGACACCGAGCGCGACCATGATTCCGGCGAACACGAGTTCGCCGACGGGGACGGAGGGAGAGCGGCGTGCGGGCCGACCGCCGTGGTCGACCCGCACCCCCTGCTCCCCTGTCCCCGACGATGCGGGGACCGTCATGTCACTGCACCAGACCGATGTTCTTCAGCGTCGCGGTGACCTCTTCGATGTTCCCCGTGAGGAACTCGTCGAACTCCTCGCCCACCAGGAACGCGTCGGTCCAGCCCTTGGTCTCGAGCTGCTCCGTCCAGGCTTCGGACTCGTGCAGTTCGGTGATCACCCGCACGAGCTCGTCCTTCTCGCCGTCGGAGATGCCGCCGGGAGCGATCACCCCGCGCCAGTTGGTGAGCACCACGTCGTAGCCCTCTTCTGTGATGGTCGGCACATCGGGAAGCTGCGACACCGGCTCGTCGCTGGACACCGCCAGGGCCTTGAGCGCGCCGCTCTCGACGTGCTGGGCGAACTCGCCCACCCCCGAGATGCCCGCAGCGACCTTGCCGCCGATGAGGAGCGGAACGGCCTCCCCGCCGCCGGAGTTCGGAGTGTAGTTGAGCTTCTCCGCGATCTCGGCGCCGTCGAGCCCTGCCTCCTCGAGCATGAGTCCGGCGAGGATGTGGTCGGCGCCGCCCGCGGAGCCGCCCGTGATCGTGACGGACTGGCCGTTGTCGACGATGTCGTCCACGAGGTCTTCCAGGGTGTCGTACTTCGAGTCGGCCGGCACCACCACGACGAGCGGCTCGTCGGTGAGCCGGGCGATCGGGGTGGTGTCCTCGATCCGCACCGCCGAGGCGTTGGTCTCGACCGCGCCGACCATGACCAGCCCCATCACCATCAGCGTGTTCGGGTCCTTCTCGTTCGCGAGCTGTGCGAGGCCGACGGTGCCGCCTGCGCCGCCGACGTTGGTCACGGGAGCTGAGGTCACGAGGTCGTCCTGGGTGAGCACCTGCGAGAGGGCACGTCCGGTCTGATCCCATCCACCACCGGGGTCCGCCGGCACGACGATCGACACGTCGGTGATCGCGGCGACCTCGGCTTCCCCTCCCGCGTCGTCGGTCGCTGCGCTGCCTCCGGCGCACGAGGTGAGTGTGAGTGCGGCCACCGCGGCCAGGGTGGTCCACGTTCCGATGCGTGCGTTCTTCATGTGCGCTCCTCCTTGAGCGTTCGTGATGCTGTGGATCCACCATGGAGGTCGGAGTACCGGTGCTCCAGCTTCGGAAACCATTGGTCGGAGTTTCGGAACTATTGGTCGCGAGCGGCTCCCGACCCCGCTCGCGCCCCACTCGTGGAGAGGCCAGAATGAGCACGTGGCCTCGAAGATGACGCTCCGCGTGCAGTTGCTCGTGCTGCAAGCGCTGATCGTGTTCCTGGTGACCCTGGCGACCGGCATCGTGGCCGGAGCGTTCCAGGAACAGGCGCTCCGCGAGGCCTACAAGGATCGGATGCAGGCCGTCGCGCAATCGGTCGCCGCCCTCCCCACGGTGCACGCGGCCTTCGACGACGTCGAGCCGTCCGCCGTGATCCAGCCGATCGCCGAGGTCATCCGCGAGGCATCCGATCTCGCCTACGTCGTCGTCGCCAACGAAGAGGGCATCCGCTATTCCCACCCGAACCCCGACCGCATCGGCGAGAAGGTCTCCACCGACCCGTCGATCCCGCTCTCGGGCGAGATCTACGTCGGCACGCAGACCGGCACGCTGGGCACCTCCTGGCGGGTCAAGGTTCCCATCCGCGACGACGAGGGCGCCGTGATCGGCACCGCGTCCGTCGGCATCCTCGAGTCGGAGCTCAGCGAGGAGTTCTCGTCCAACCTGGTGTGGTTGATCTCCGCCATGCTGGCCGCCGCGGTGCTCGGAGTGTTCGGATCCGCGTGGGTGACCTCGATCATCCGTCGGCGCATCTACCGTCTCGAGCCGCATCAGATCGCCGCCCTCGTCAAGAACCAGGAGACGACGCTGCACGGTCTCAGCGAAGGGGTCATCACGGTGGACGACGGCGGACGGATCACGCTCGTGAACGACGCCGCCGCCCGCTTCCTGGGCCGAGACGCGGCTGACCTCGACGGTGAACCCGCCGCCGACGCGCTCGGCGAGGAGCTCACGACCGTGCTCCGAGAGGGCGAGTCGGCCGGACGGCCGGTGATCGTGGGGTCGCACGTGCTCGTCGCCCGGAGCACCGGAAGCGATGCGGGCACCGGTGGCATCGGCGCGACGCTCCTGCTGCGCGATCACACCGAGCTGCACGACGTGGTCCGCCGCGTGGAGGCGGCGGATGCCATCATCGCCTTCCGACAGCGGCTCGGCCTGCCAAAGGGCCTCAGCGCGGAGACGCTCGACCGTGTCTCCGCCGCCCTCGTCGCCCGCCCCGATGCGTCGGCGACCGAGATCGGCGAAGACCTCGACATCTCGCGCGTCAGTGCCCGCCGCTACCTCGAGCACCTCGCCGCGTCCGGCAGTGCGACGCGCTCCCTCGACTACTCGACCAAGGGCCGCCCGAGCACCCGGTATCGCGCCGCCGTCTGACTCTCGGACGTACGCCATTCCCCTGGGACGCAGTGCCATTGTGTGCGACACTGGATCGCATCCGACGACGTCGTCAGCCTGCCCGGATCGAAGGAGATCTCATGGTTCGCAGTACCTATCCCGATGTGGAGATCCCCGAGGTCTCCATCCACCAGTTCCTCTTCGGCGACCTCACCGACGCCGAACTCGACACCGTCGCGCTCGTCGACGGCGTGAGCGGCGCGACCACGACCTATCGTCAACTCGTCGGGCAGATCGATCTGTTCGCCGGCGCTCTCGCGGCGCGTGGGGTGGGGGTCGGCACGACGGTCGGGGTGCTCTGCCCCAACGTCCCCGCTTTCGCGACCGTGTTCCACGGCATCCTCCGCGCGGGGGCGACGGCCACCACGATCAACTCCCTCTACACGGCGGAGGAGATCGCGAATCAGCTCACAGATGCCGGCGCGACCTGGCTCGTGACGGTCTCCCCGCTCCTCCCCGGAGCTCAGGCCGCTGCCGAGAAGCTCGGCTTCGACGCCGATCATGTGATCGTGCTCGACGGCGCGGACGGACACCCATCGCTCGCTGCACTCCTCGGCGAAGGGCACCCGGCACCGGCTGTGTCCTTCGACCCGTCCACCCACCTCGCCGTGCTCCCCTACTCCTCGGGAACGACCGGACGCCCGAAGGGCGTGATGCTCACGCACCGCAACCTGGTCGCGAACGTGTCGCAGTGCGCCCCGGTGCTCGGCGTCGATGCGAGCGACCGGGTGCTCGCCGTCCTGCCCTTCTTCCACATCTACGGCATGACGGTGCTGCTGAACTTCGCACTGCGACAGCGCGCCGGACTCGTCACGATGCCGAAGTTCGACCTTCCCGAGTTCCTGCGCATCATCGCCGAGCACCGCACCACGTGGGTGTTCGTCGCTCCACCGATCGCGGTCGCGCTCGCGAAGCACCCGATCATCGACCAGTACGACCTCTCCTCTGTGAAGGTCGTCTTCTCCGGCGCCGCCCCTCTCGACGGAGCGCTGGCCTCGGCGGTGGCCAACCGGCTGGGCTGTATCGTCACCCAGGGCTACGGCATGACCGAGACCAGTCCCGCGGTGAACCTCACCTCCGAGACACGCACCGACATCGACCGCTCGAGCATCGGTCCCCTCGTTCCGAACACGGAAGCACGCCTCGTCGACCCCGAGTCGGGCGAGGACGTCACGGTGCCCGAGTCGGGAACGAGCGAGCCCGGTGAGCTGTGGGTGCGCGGCCCCCAGGTGATGGTCGGGTACCTCAATCGCCCGGATGCCACGGCGGAGATGCTCGACGCCGATGGTTGGTTGCACACCGGCGATGTGGCGACTGTCACGCACGACGGCATCTACCGGATCGTCGACCGGCTCAAGGAGCTCATCAAGTACAAGGGCTATCAGGTGGCACCCGCCGTGCTGGAAGCCGTGCTGCTCGAGCACCCCGCCATCGCCGATGCGGCCGTCATCGGTGCCTTCGATGAAGACGGGCAGGAGGTGCCGAAGGCGTTCGTCGTCCGTCAGCCGAGCGCCGACCTCGATGCGGAGTCGGTCATGGCGCACGTGGCCGCACACGTGGCACCGCACGAGAAAGTCCGGCAGGTGGAGTTCATCGATGTGATCCCCAAATCGAGCTCGGGGAAGATCCTGCGCAAGGATCTGCGCGCGCGCTGACGACGTCGCCCGGAACACGAAGAAGCCCGCCACCCCGAAAGGACGGCGGGCTTCTTCGTGAGCGAGTGCTTACTCGGACTTCTTCTCGACAGCGTCCTCGGCAGCAGCCTCAGCGGCTTCGCCTTCGGCCTGCGACTCGGCGCCGGCCTCGACGGTCTCGTCGGCGGGAGCCTCCTCAGCGGGAGCCTCCTCGACGACCTCAGCCGGCTTCTCGGCCTTCTCGGCCTTCGGAGCAGCAGCCTTCTTGGTCGACTTCGCCTTCGGGGTGACGGGCTCGAGGACGAGCTCGATCACGGCCATCGGAGCGTTGTCGCCCTTGCGGTTGCCGACCTTCGTGATGCGGGTGTAGCCACCCTCACGGTCCGCGACGAGCGGCGCGATCTCGGAGAACAGGACGTGCACGACTTCCTTGTCACCGATGACCGAGAGCACGCGACGACGCGCGTGCAGGTCGCCACGCTTGGCGAACGTGATCAGTCGCTCGGCGAGCGGACGAAGGCGCTTGGCCTTGGTCTCGGTCGTCTTGATCGACTTGTGGGTGTAGAGCGCCGCCGCGAGGTTGGCAAGCATCAGGCGCTCGTGGGCGGGGCCGCCTCCGAGGCGGGGACCCTTAGTGGGCTTGGGCATAATCGTCTAACTCCTGGTCAGAAAGGTCGGGTATCAGAAGGACTCGTCTTCGCTGCCGCCGTAGAAGTGGGCGCCGTCGAAACCGGGCACCGAATCCTTGAGCGACAGACCGAGCGAGATGAGCTTGTCGCGCACCTCGTCGACCGACTTCTGGCCGAAATTGCGGATGTTCATGAGCTGCGTCTCCGACAGGGCGACGAGCTCGGAAACGGTGTTGATGCCCTCACGCTTCAGGCAGTTGTACGAGCGGACCGACAGGTCGAGGTCCTCGATCGGCATCGACAGCTCGCTGGAGTTCACTGCCTCCACCGGCGCCGGGCCGATCTCGATGCCCTCGGCCTCGACGTTCAGCTCGCGGGCGAGACCGAACAGCTCGGTGAGCGTCTTCGCAGCCGAAGCGACGGCGTCGCGGGGGCTGATCGCCGACTTGGTCTCGACATCCAGGACGAGCTTGTCGAAGTCGGTGCGCTCCCCGGCACGGGTCGCGTCGACGCGGTAGCTGACCTTGAGGACCGGCGAGTAGATCGAGTCGATCGGGATCTGACCGGCCTCGGCGTACTCGTTGCGGTTCTGCGTCGCCGAGACGTAGCCACGGCCACGCTCGATGGTGAGCTCGAGCTCGAACTTCGCGGTGTCGTTCAACGTCGCGATGACGAGCTCGGGGTTCTGCACCTCGACACCGGCCGGAGCCGAGATGTCAGCGGCGGTGACTTCGCCCGCACCGGTCTTGCGCAGGTACGCGGTGATGGGCTCATCGCGCTCCGACGAGACGACGAGCTGCTTGATGTTGAGGATGATCTCGGTGACATCCTCCTTCACGCCGGGGATGGTGCTGAACTCGTGCAGCACGCCGTCGATGCGAACGCTGGTGACAGCAGCACCGGGGATCGACGACAGCAGGCTGCGGCGCAGCGCGTTGCCGATCGTGTAACCGAAGCCGGGCTCCAGAGGCTCGATGATGAACCGGCTACGGTTCTCGACGATCTTTTCCTCGGTCAGTGTGGGACGCTGTGCAATAAGCACTCTGTGTTCCTTTCGATCACATGCCCGCTATATGACATGTGGTGGGGTGAGGTTTTGAGTTGTGGAAGTCGATGCCCGCACGCGGGCGTCGAGCCGCTCAGACCGCGAAGGGACCGAGCGGCTCGACACGCGAATCAGACGCGGCGACGCTTCGGCGGACGGCAGCCGTTGTGTGCCTGCGGGGTGACGTCCTGGATCGAGCCGACCTCGAGGCCTGCGGCCTGGAGCGAGCGGATCGCGGTCTCGCGGCCGGAGCCCGGACCCTTCACGAGGACGTCGACCTTCTTGACGCCGTGCTCCGCAGCCTGACGGGCAGCGGACTCGGCAGCCATGCCGGCGGCGTACGGGGTCGACTTGCGGGAGCCCTTGAAGCCCACGCCACCCGACGATGCCCAGGCGATGACGGCGCCGGACGGGTCGGTGATCGAGACGATCGTGTTGTTGAACGTCGACTTGATGTGGGCCTGGCCCAGCGCGATGTTCTTCTTTTCCTTGCGGCGCGGCTTGCGCGCGGCGGCCTTGGGTGCAGCCATGAAAGTGTTCTCCTAGTCCCTGGGGCCGCGCTTAGCGGGCCTTCTTCTTGCCTGCGACGGTGCGCTTCGGGCCCTTGCGGGTACGGGCGTTGGTCTTGGTGCGCTGACCACGGACCGGGAGACCACGACGGTGGCGGATGCCCTCGTAGGAGCCGATCTCGACCTTGCGGCGGATGTCTGCTGCAACCTCGCGGCGCAGGTCACCCTCCACCTTGTAGTTGCCTTCGATGTGGTCGCGGAGGGCGATCAGCTGGTCGTCGCTGAGGTCCTTCACGCGGATGCTCTCGTCGATGTCCGTCGCCTTGAGGATCTCGACCGAGCGGGTACGGCCGACGCCGTAGATGTAGGTAAGGGCGATCACCACGCGCTTGTCGCGCGGGATGTCAACGCCGGCAAGACGTGCCATGCGGTTCTCCTGGGTGTTGTGGAGGTGTGGAACAGGATCGGTGCCCGGGCCTCCGCCCCGAGGTGTCCCCCGCATGCGCGGGTTCTGATCCTGCCGTTGTGTATTCAGTTGTGAGATGTGCGTGAGCGATACCGCACAGCGCGGGCCCGTCGATCAGACCGGCGGGCCCGCCAGGGACTCAGCCCTGGCGCTGCTTGTGACGCGGGTTGCTCTTGCAGATCACCATGACGCGGCCGTGACGGCGGATCACCTTGCAGTGATCGCAGATGGGCTTGACGCTGGGGTTGACCTTCATGATGTTTCCTGTTCGCTGTCTTCGTACCGCCCCCGGCAGGGGCAGGCCGTTACTTCTCGACCGATCAGCGGTAGCGGTAGACGATACGGCCGCGGGTGAGGTCGTAGGGGCTGAGCTCCACGACCACGCGGTCCTCGGGGATGATGCGGATGTAGTTCTGCCGCATCTTGCCGGAGATCGTTGCAAGGACCTTGTGTCCGTTGCTGAGCTCAACGCGGAACATCGCGTTGGGCAGAGCCTCGGAGATCACGCCCTCGATCTCGATGACACCGTCTTTCTTAGCCATAGCCTCGCTGACGCTTCTGCAGATCGGTCGATCTGCGGTGGGTGATGGGATTGCGGTACTGCGCCGACGGACACGCCGAATCGAGGCACAAAGCACCAAAGATCTATGTTAGACGCTCCGGAGCCATCCGGCAACTCGACCGCGCGCGGCGGACGAGCAGCGGGCTCAGCTGATCAGGTCGGTGAACTTCTTGAGGTCGGCCTGGTCCTGCAGGTTGAGGCGCGTTCCGTTGATCTCGACCGTCGGCGTTCCCGCGATCTCGTGCGACTTCGCCTGGGCTGCCCCGAACTTGCGGTACGTCTCATCGGTGATGCACGACACGGCGTCGTCTGCGCCGACCTGCGTCGCGAAGCCCGCGAGCTGGTCGTTGGTGAGACCCGAGGTGTTCTCCGCGGGCTGGTTCTCGAACAGTGTCTTGGCGAAGTCGAGGTACAGCTCCGGGTTCGACTCGGCGACGCACACCGCGGCACCGGCCGAGCGCGACGAGTACTCGGTCCCCTGCGAGAACCGGTCGAGGATCGCGATGGGGTGGTACTCGAGGGTGATACGACCGTCGGCGGCCGCAGCCTCCAGCTGTCCACCGAACTGGTCCTCGAAGGTCTTGCAGACCGGGCACTGGAAGTCGACGAACACCGCAATCGTGTCTTCGCCGTCCCCGAACGAGATCGCCCCGGTCTCGGAGTTGAACGTGTCGTTGGCCTTGGGCGTCGCACCGGGCGCGGTGGCCTGGTTGTTGAGGAACACCACGAGACCGCCGATCGCCACCAGCACCACGACGACGGCGATCGAGACGCCGATCGCGAACCAGTTGGTGTTGCTCTTCGCCGCTGCCATTACTTTCCGATCTCTCGAGGCTCTACCCCGAACGGGGCGAGTCCGGCTCTTCCTCCATCGGGCGCGGTGAGCACCCAGATACCCCCATCATGCAGGGCGACGCTATGTTCCCAATGGGAGCCGTCCGTACCGTCCACCGTCGTGACGGTCCAGTCGTCCTCCTCGATGAAGGTCGCATCTCCGCCGGCGGTGACCATGGGCTCGATCGCGAGCACCAGACCGGGCTTCACGTCTTCGCCACGATCGGGCGTGCGGTAGTTGAAGACGCTGGGGGCCTCGTGCATCTTGCGCCCGATGCCGTGACCCACGTACTCGCGCAGGATGCCGTAGGGCTCGCCCGAGACCGCTGAGGGCCCCTGAGCCTCGATGTAGTCCTGGATGGCCGCACCGATCTCGTCGATGGACGAGACCGAGGCCATGGCGGCGATCCCGGCCCACATCGACCCCTCGGTGACGCGGGAGAGCTCTTCGCGCTGGGCGACGAGCTCCGGGCGCTCCGGGTCGGGCACGACGACCGTGATGGCGCTGTCGCCGTTCCACCCGTGGAACTGCGCACCGCAGTCGACCGACACGATGTCTCCCGGTTGGAGCACCCGCTCCCCCGGGATCCCGTGCACGACCTGCTCGTTCACCGAGATGCAGGTCGTGTGGTGGTAGCCGCGCACCAGCTGGAAATTCGACTCGGCGCCGCGGGCGAGGATGGTGCGGTTCGCCACGGTGTCGAGTTCGAGGGTGGTGACCCCGGCCTTGATCAGCGGGCGGACGGCGTCCAGTGCCGCTGCCGTGATCAGGCCGGGCTCCACCATGGCCCGCAACTGAGCCGGGGTCTTGTAGATCGACCGGCGGAACATCTCAGGAGGTGGAGACCGCGGGACGCAGGCCGCGCGCGGCCAGAGCCTGTGCGATGCGCTCGGTGATCTCGTCGAGCGAGCCGACGCCGTCGATGCGGTCGACGATGCCCTTGGCGCCGTAGACCTCAAGGATCGGGGCGGTCTCGTTCTCGTAGATGTCGAGACGGTGACCGATGGCCTCGGGGGTGTCGTCGGAGCGTCCCTGCTCGGTCGCACGGAGCGTCAGACGCTCCAGGCTCTCCTCGCGGGGCACGTCGAGGAGGATGACGGCGTCGAGCGCCTCACCCCGTTCGGAGAGGAACGACTCGAGGTGGTCGACCTGTGTGGTGTTGCGCGGGTAGCCGTCGAGGAGGAAACCCTGCGCTGCGTCCTCCTGCGACAGACGGTCGCGCACGATCTCGCTGGTCAGCTCATCCGGAACGAGGTCACCCTTGTCGAGGATCGCCGTGACCTGCTGGCCGAGCGGCGTTCCCTCCTTGATGTTCGCGCGGAAGATGTCGCCGGTCGACACGACCGGGATGCCGTAGGACTCGGCGATCCGCACGCCCTGCGTGCCTTTGCCCGAGCCCTGCGGGCCGACGATGAGAAGACGTGCGGAAGCTGTCATCGGAGGAGCCCTTCGTAGTGTCGCTGCTGCAGCTGCGCATCGATCTGCTTGACCGTCTCGAGACCCACACCGACGATGATGAGGATCGAGGCGCCGCCGAACGGGAAGTTCTGGTTGGCGCCGACGGTGGCCAGGGCGATGAGCGGGATGAGCGCGATCAGACCGAGGTAGAGGGAGCCGGGGAGCGTGATACGGGTGAGCACGTAGTCGAGGTACTCGGCCGTCGGACGCCCCGCACGGATGCCGGGGATGAACCCGCCGTACTTCTTCATGTTGTCGGCGACCTCGACCGGGTTGAAGGTGATCGCCACGTAGAAGTAGGTGAACCCGATGATCAGCAGGAAGTAGGCCGCCATGTACACGGGGCTGTTGCCGGTCGTGAAGTTCGTCGTGATCCAGGTCACCCAGGCGGCCGGAGTGGATCCGTCCTGCGGGGTGTTGAACTGCGCGATGAGGGCTGGGATGTACAGCAGCGACGAGGCGAAGATCACGGGGATCACACCCGCCATGTTCACCTTGATCGGGATGTAGGTGTTCGTGCCGCCGTAGGTGCGTCGACCGACCATGCGCTTGGCGTACTGCACGGGGATCCGTCGCTGGGATTGCTCGACGAACACGACGAGCCCCATCACGATGATCCCGACCAGCAGCACGAGCAGGAAGACCTCGAAGCCCTTGGTCTGCCAGATCAGACCCATGGCGCCGGGGAACGTCGCGGCGATCGAGGTGAAGATGAGCAGCGACATGCCGTTGCCGATGCCGCGCTCGGTGACGAGCTCTGCGAACCACATGATCAGACCGGTACCGGCCGTCATCGCCATGATGATGAGCAGCTGCGCCCACCACACGTCGTTCGTCAGAAGCTGCTGGCAGGCCGCGAGGTCGGTGGTTCCGAAGAGCTGGCCGCTGCGCGCCACCGTGACGAGAGTCGTCGACTGCAGCAGCGCGAGGGCGATAGTGAGGTAACGCGTGTACTGCGTCAGACGGGCCTGACCGGCCTGTCCTTCCTTGTGCAGCGCCTCGAAGTGCGGGATGACCACGCGCAGGAGCTGCGTGATGATCGTCGCGGTGATGTACGGCATGACACCGAGCGCGAAGATCGACAGCTGCAGCAGTGCACCACCGGAGAACAGGTTGACCAGCCCGAGCAGCCCATCGGTGCCGGCGTTGGCGGCGAGACACTCCTCGACGTTCGGGAAGTCCACGAACGGAGCCGGGACGTTGGAGCCGAGTCGGTAGATCGCGACGATGGCGAGAGTGAAACCGATCTTCCGCCGCAGGTCTGGGGTGCGGAAGATCCGCGCGATGGCGCTAAACAAGGACGTTCCTCCTGAAAAGGTTGCCGATTCCCGAAGGACGGCTGAAAGACCAGGGTAACGCAAACCGGGCTTCCCGGAATTCGCCACCGATACCAGGCCCGCCGGATGCGGCCCCAGAGCAAGGTCTCGGAGTGTGAAACCACAAGAGGGGCCGGAGAATCTCCGGCCCCTCTTGCTGTGCGGTTACTTGACGGATCCGCCGGCCGCGACGATCTTCTGCTCGGCAGAACCCGAGACCTTGTCGACCGAAACGGTGAGCTTCACGGCGATGTCGCCGTTTCCGAGAACCTTGACCTTCTCGTTCTTGCGAACGGCACCCTTGGCGACCAGGTCGCCGACGGTGACGTCGCCACCCTTCGGGTACAGCTCCGCGAGCTTCTCCAGGTTCACGACCTGGTACTCCACGCGGAACGGGTTCTTGAACCCGCGCAGCTTCGGGGTGCGCATGTGCAGCGGCATCTGCCCACCCTCGAAGCCGACGCGAACCGTGTTGCGCGCCTTGGTGCCCTTGGTTCCACGACCAGCGGTCTTACCCTTGGAACCCTCACCACGGCCGACGCGAGTCTTGGCGGTGTTGGATCCGGGGACCGGACGCAGGTGGTGCACCTTCAGCACGCCGGGGCGGGATGCCGGAGCATCCTTCGCCGGCGTCGCCTTCTTGGCGGCAGGCTTCTTGACAGCGCCCTCAGCCTTGGCGTCGGCGGCAGCGGTCTTGGCCGGAGCCTTCTTCGCAGCCGGCTTCTTCTCGGCGGCAGCCTTGGGAGCCGCAGCCTTCTTCGGGGCCTTCTCAGCCTCGACGGCCTCGTTCTTCTCGGCCATTAGTCGATCTCCTCAACCTTGACGAGGTGGGCGACGGTCTTGACGTAACCGCGCGTCTGCGCGTCGTCGGGGCGGACGGTGGTGTCACCGATCCGCTTCAGACCGAGGCTGCGCAGCGTGTCGCGCTGGTTCTGCTTCTCGCTCACCTTGGACTTGATCTGCGTGACCTTCAGTCGCGCGGCCATCAGGCACCTACCTTCTGTGCGGCGATGGCGTCTGCCTCGGCGCGCACGAGACGCGCAGGGGCAACCTGGTCGAACTCGAGGCCACGACGTGCGGCGACCGCACGGGGCTCCTCGAGCTGCTTCAGGGCGGTGACCGTCGCGTGCACGATGTTGATCGTGTTCGACGAGCCGAGCGACTTCGACAGCACGTCGTGGATACCGGCGCACTCGAGCACGGCGCGGACCGGACCACCGGCGATGACACCGGTACCGGCGGCAGCCGGACGGAGCAGGACCACACCGGCGGCCGCCTCACCCTGCACGGGGTGCGGGATGGTGCTGCCGACGCGCGGAACGCGGAAGAAGTTGCGCTTGGCCTCTTCGACACCCTTCGAGATCGCCAGAGGGACCTCGCGGGCCTTGCCGTAGCCGACACCGACCAGACCGTTGCCGTCACCGACGACCACGAGGGCGGTGAAGCTGAAGCGACGACCACCCTTCACGACCTTCGAGACGCGGTTGATGGTGACGACGCGCTCCAGGAACTGGTTGTCGCCGCGGTCACGGGAGTTGCGGTCACGACCGCCACCCTGGTTGCGGTCGCCACGGCCGCCGCGGCGGCCGTCACGCGAGTCGCGAGCCGGCTCGGCCTGCGTGGTGCCGGCAGCCGTCTCGGAAGTGGCAGCAGCCGCTTCGGTCACTTCGTTCTCCTTGTTGTCACTCACAGTGCCAGACCCCCCTCGCGGGCGCCGTCGGCGATGGCGGCGACACGACCGGCGTAGCGGTTGCCGCCACGGTCGAACACTGCCTCGGAAACGCCGGCAGCCTTCGCACGCTCGGCGAGGAGCTCGCCGACCTTGCGGGCCTTGGCGGTCTTGTCACCCTCGAGCGAGCGCAGGTCGGTCTCGAGCGTCGAAGCCGACGCAACGGTGTGACCCTTGCTGTCGTCGACCAGCTGCACGAAGACGTGGCGGGCCGAGCGGTTGACGACGAGACGCGGACGCGCCTCGGTGCCGACGACCTTCTTGCGAAGGCGGGCGTGACGACGCGCGCGGGCGTCAGACTTTGACTTGAGAGCCATGGTTACTTACCACTCTTTCCGGCCTTGCGACGCACGTTCTCGCCGGCGTAGCGCACACCCTTGCCCTTGTACGGCTCGGGCTTGCGGATCTTGCGGATGTTGGCAGCTGCCTCGCCGACAGCCTGCTTGTCGATCCCGCTGACGGTGAGCTTCGTGGTGCCCTCGACCGTGAGCGTGATGCCGGCGGGCGGGTCGATCAGGACCGGGTGCGAGAAGCCGAGGGCGAACTCGACCGAGCTGCCCTTCTGCTGCACGCGGTAACCGGTACCGACGACCTCGAGACCCTTGGTGTAGCCCTGGGTCACGCCGATGATGTTGTTGTTGATGAGCGTGCGGGTCAGGCCGTGAAGCGACCGCGACTCGCGCTCGTCGTCGGGACGGGAGACCAGAACCTGGTTCTCCTCGACCGCGACCTCGATGGGGCTGGCCACCGTGAGGGTGAGCTCACCCTTGGGGCCCTTCACCGCGACCTCACGGCCGTTGACCGAAACGGTCACGCCCGCAGGAACGTCGATGGGAAGTCGTCCAATACGCGACATTTCGAATTACCACACGTAGGCGAGAACTTCTCCGCCCACGCCCTTCTGCTCTGCCTGACGGTCGGTGAGAAGACCGGAGGAGGTGGACAGGATCGCCACGCCAAGGCCGCCGAGGACCGTGGGGAGCTCGGTCGACTTCGCGTAAACACGGAGACCGGGCTTCGAGACGCGCTTGATGCCAGCGATGGAGCGCTCACGGTTGGGACCGTACTTGAGCGTCAGCGTGAGGTTCTGTCCGACGCGGGCGTCAGAGGTCTCCCAGCCGGCGATGTAGCCCTCCTGCTGGAGGATCTGAGCGATGTGCGTCTTGAGCTTGCTCGACGGCAGGGTCACGGAATCGTGGTGCGCCGAGTTCGCGTTGCGCAGACGGGTCAGCAGATCTGCGACCGGGTCTGTCATTGTCATTGTTGTTTTCCTTTGTTCATGAGGTTCCGGCTGCCGTTACACGACAGACGGCCTGCGATGACACGCAATTTTCAATTGTACGTGCACATCGACGGGCTCAGTGACACGAGACCACTGAGCCCGTCGAGGGTGTTACGCCTGTGCGTCTTCCGAGCGGAACGGGAAGCCGAGGTGGCGGAGCAGTGCCCGACCCTCGTCATCCGTCTTCGCGGTGGTGACGACGGTGATGTCGAAACCGCGAACCCGGTCGATCTTGTCCTGATCGATCTCGTGGAACACGCTCTGCTCCTGGAGACCGAAGGTGTAGTTGCCGTTGCCGTCGAACTGCTTGCCCGAGAGACCGCGGAAGTCGCGGATACGGGGCAGTGCGAGCGAGACGAGGCGATCCACGAACTCCCACGCGCGGTCACCACGGAGGGTGACGTGCGCGCCGATGGCCTGTCCCTCGCGCAGCTTGAACTGCGCGATGGACTTGCGAGCCTTCGTGACGATCGGCTTCTGGCCGGTGATCTTGGTGAGATCGTCGACCGCGCCATCGATCACCTTGCTGTCGCGAGCTGCCTCGCCGACACCGGTGTTCACGACGACCTTGACCAGTCCGGGGATCTGCATGACGTTCGCGTAGCCGAACTCTTCCTGCAGAGCCTTCTTGATCTCGGTGTTGTACTTCTGCTTCAGGCGCGGCTGGATCTTGCCAGCCGGCGCGGCAGTGTCGGTGCTCATCAGAGGTCCTTACCGCTCTTCTTCGCGTAGCGCACACGGACGGTGCGCTTCACGCCGTCCTTCGTCTGCTCCTCGACCCGGTGGCCGACCTTGGTCGGCTTCTTGGTCGAGGGGTCGACGAGTGCGACGTTCGAGATGTGGATGGAGGCTTCGACGGTCTCGATGCCTCCGGTCTTGGTGCCACGCTGCGTCTGGCCGACGCGGGTGTGCTTGGTGACGTAGTTCACGCCTTCGACGATCACGCGGTTCTTGTCGGCGAGGACATCCAGGACCTTGCCCTGCTTGCCACGGTCGCCGCCACGCTCCTGCGTGGCACCGGTGATGACCTGAACCAGGTCACCCTTCTTGATCTTCGCCATGATTAGATGACCTCCGGCGCCAGCGAGACGATCTTCATGAACTTCTTGTCGCGAAGCTCACGACCGACCGGCCCGAAGATACGGGTGCCGCGGGGCTCCCCGTCGTTCTTCAGGATCACTGCGGCGTTCTCGTCGAACTTGATGTAGGAGCCGTCCGGACGACGGACCTCCTTCTTGGTGCGGACGATGACCGCCTTGACGACGTCGCCCTTCTTGACGTTTCCACCGGGGATCGCGTCCTTGACGGTCGCGACGATGGTGTCGCCGAGGCCCGCGTAACGGCGCTTCGAGCCACCGAGAACGCGGATGGTGAGCAGCTCCTTGGCGCCGGTGTTGTCGGCGACCTTGAGTCGGGATTCCTGCTGGATCACTTGGCCTTCTCCAGAATCTCCACCAGACGCCAGCGCTTCGTGGCGCTCAGCGGGCGGGTCTCGTTGATCAGGACCAGGTCGCCGATGCCGGCGGAGTTCGCCTCATCGTGCGCCTTGACCTTCGAGGTGCGGCGGATGACCTTGCCGTAAAGCGGGTGCTTCACGCGGTCCTCGACCTCGACCACGATGGTCTTGTCCATCTTGTCGCTGACGACGTAGCCGCGGCGTGCCTTGCGGTAACCGCGGGCAGCGGAGTCGCGGACGTCGTGCTCGGACGACTCGTGTCCTGCGGCCTGCGTCTCCGCAGTCGCTTCCTTCTTGGTGGCCATCACTCAGCCTCTTCCTTCACGGCGTCGTCGGCGGAGTCCGCCTTCTTCGCCTTCGACTTGGTCGCCTTCTTCGCCGGAGCCTCGACCGGAGCGGGCGTCGCACGGATGCCCAGCTCGCGTTCGCGGATCACGGTGTAGAGGCGCGCGATGTCGCGCTTGACGGCGCGGATGCGGCCGTGGCTCTCCAGCTGGCCGGTGGCCGACTGGAAACGGAGGTTGAACAGCTCCTCCTTGGCCTTGCGCAGCTCCTCGACGAGGCGCTGGTCTTCGAATGTGTCGAGCTCTGCCGGGGCGAGCTCCTTGGTGCCGATCGCCATTACGCGTCGCCCTCCTCGCGCTTGATGATGCGTGCCTTGAGCGGCAGCTTGTGAATTGCACGGGTCAGAGCTTCGCGAGCGAGCTCCTCGTCGACACCCGCGACCTCGAAGAGGACACGGCCCGGCTTGACGTTGGCGACCCACCACTCGGGGGAACCCTTACCGGAACCCATGCGGGTTTCGGCCGGCTTCTTCGTGAGCGGACGGTCGGGGTAGATGTTGATCCACACCTTTCCACCACGCTTGATGTGACGGGTCATCGCGATACGAGCGGACTCGATCTGACGGTTCGTCACGTAAGCGGGCGTGAGGGCCTGGATACCGTACTCGCCGAAGGAGACCTTCGTGCCGCCGGTGGCCTGACCCGAGCGACCCGGGTGGTGCTGCTTGCGGAACTTGACCTTACGGGGGATGAGCATTATGCCGACGCTCCTTCTGCGACAGGTGCCTCGTTGCGCGGGGCACGGCGGCGGTCGCCACCACGGTCGTCACGACGAGCCTTGGGTGCGTTGGCCTGCTCGCGAGCGAGCTCCTTCGCGGTCAGGTCGCCCTTGTAGATCCAGACCTTCACGCCGATGCGGCCGAAGGTGGTCTTCGCCTCGTAGAAGCCGTAGTCGATGTTCGCGCGCAGCGTGTGCAGCGGCACACGACCCTCACGGTAGAACTCCGAACGGCTCATCTCGGCGCCGCCGAGGCGGCCGGAGACCTGGATGCGGATGCCCTTGGCGCCGGCGCGCTGAGCGCCCTGCAGACCCTTGCGCATCGCACGACGGAACGCCACACGAGCAGAGAGCTGCTCGGCGATGCCCTGTGCGACGAGCTGTGCATCGGCCTCGGGGTTCTTGACCTCGAGGATGTTCAGCTGGATCTGCTTGCCCGAGAGCTTCTCGAGGTCGCCGCGGATGCGCTCGGCCTCGGCTCCACGACGACCGATCACGATGCCCGGTCGGGCGGTGTGGATGTCGACGCGGACGCGGTCACGGGTGCGCTCGATCTCGATGTTCGAGACACCGGCGCGGTCGAGCTGCGTCTTGAGCAGGTTACGGATCTTGATGTCTTCGGCGACGTAGTCGGCGTAGCGCTGACCCGGCTTCGTCGAGTCAGAGAACCAACGCGAGACGTGGTCCGTCGTGATGCCGAGACGGAAGCCGTACGGGTTTACCTTCTGTCCCATTACTTGCTCGCCTTCTTGTTGCTGTCGCCCGCGGCGGCCGGAGCCACCTCAGGCGTCGAGAGCACGACCGTGATGTGGCTCGTGCGCTTCTTGATCTGGAAAGCGCGACCCTGTGCACGGGGCTGGAAACGCTTGAGCGTGGTGCCCTCATCGACGTACGCGTTGGCCACGTACAGGTCCTTCTCGTCGAGGAACTCGCCGTCGCGATCTGCCTTCACCTGCGCGTTGGCCATGGCCGACGCGACGAGCTTGTAGATCGGCTCACTGGCGGACTGCTGAGCGAACTTCAGGATCGCCAGAGCCTCCTGGGCCTGCTTGCCCTTGATGAGCGCGACGACACGACGAGCCTTCTGAGGGGTCACGCGAATGTGCTTCACGCGTGCGATCGATTCGACCATTAGCGGCGCCGCCCCTTCTTGTCGTCCTTCTCGTGGCCGCGGAAGGTGCGGGTGGGCGCGAACTCGCCCAGCTTGTGACCGACCATGGTCTCGGACACGAACACAGGGATGTGCTTGCGTCCGTCGTGGACCGCGATCGTGTGACCCAGCATGGCCGGGATGATCATGGACCGACGGGACCAGGTCTTGATGACGTTCTTGGTGCCGGCTTCGTTCTGCACGACCACCTTGCGAAGCAGGTGATCGTCGACGAAGGGGCCCTTCTTAAGACTGCGAGGCATCTTCTCTTACTCCTACTTACGCTTCTTGCCGGCGTTACGACGACGCACGATGTACTTGTCGCTTTCCTTGTTGGCGTGACGGGTACGACCCTCAGCCTGGCCCCAGGGGGAGACGGGGTGACGACCACCAGAGGTCTTACCCTCACCACCACCGTGCGGGTGGTCGACCGGGTTCATCGCGACACCACGCACGGTCGGGCGGACGCCCTTCCAGCGCATGCGGCCGGCCTTGCCCCAGTTGATGTTCGACTGCTCGGCGTTGCCGACCTCGCCGATGGTCGCGCGGCAGCGCGCATCGACGTTGCGGATCTCGCCCGAGGGCAGACGCAGCTGGGCGTAGGGGCCGTCCTTGGCGACGAGACGGACGGACGCGCCGGCCGAACGTGCCATCTTCGCGCCGCCGCCGGGGCGGAGCTCGATCGCGTGGATCACGGTACCCGTGGGGATGTTCTTCAGCGGGAGGTTGTTACCCGGCTTGATGTCAGCCCCGGCACCCGACTCGACGATGTCGCCCTGCTTCAGCTTCGCCGGAGCGAGGATGTAGCGCTTCTCACCGTCGAAGTAGTGCAGCAGCGCGATCCGCGCGGTGCGGTTGGGGTCGTACTCGATGTGAGCGACCTTGGCGTTGACGCCGTCCTTGTCGTTACGACGGAAGTCGATGACGCGGTACTGGCGCTTGTGGCCACCACCGATGTGACGGGTCGTGATGCGGCCCTGGTTGTTGCGACCACCGGTCTTCGAGAGCGGGCGCAGCAGCGACTTCTCCGGCGTCGATCGAGTGATCTCGGCGAAGTCAGCCACCGACGAGCCGCGACGGCCCGGGGTCGTGGGCTTGTACTTGCGAATAGCCATTATTGTCCTTATCCCCCGGATCAGCCGATTGCCGTGAAGATGTCGATGGTGCCCGACTTCAGGGTGACGATGGCGCGCTTGGTGTCCTTGCGCTTGCCGGTGCCGAAGCGGGTGCGACGAGCCTTGCCGACGCGGTTGAGGGTGTTGACCCCTGCGACCTTGACGCCGAAGATCTTCTCGATGGCGAGCTTGATCTCGGTCTTCGAAGCGCGCGGGTCGACGAGGAAGGTGTACTTGCCTTCATCGATGAGACCGTAGCTCTTCTCGGACACAACCGGCTTCAGGATGATGTCGCGCGGGTCCTTGTTCAGGGCCGTCTGGAGAACAGATGCCTGCTCGCTCATGCGGAGACCTCCTGGTTGGCGCCGGACTTGGAGGCGATGAAGCCCTCGAGCGCGGCCTGGGTGAAGACGATGTCGTCGGAGACGAGCACGTCGTATGCGTTGAGCTGGTCGAACGTCAGCACGTGCAGGTTCGACAGATTGCGGATGCTCTTCAGCGTCACATCGTCGTTGCGCTCGATCACGACGAGCACGTTCTTCGACGAGACGACGTTGGTGAGGAAGTTCACCGCGGTCTTGGTCGAAGGCGTGCCGTCGATCCCGAAGGACTCGATGGCGTGGATGCGGTCA
Source organism: Microbacterium sp. Ag1 (assembly GCF_001005635.1). Lineage (NCBI taxonomy): Bacteria > Bacillati > Actinomycetota > Actinomycetes > Micrococcales > Microbacteriaceae > Microbacterium > Microbacterium sp. Ag1. Next base: position 147,433 of record NZ_LBCR01000028.1, on the reverse strand, counting down.
CCGCGGAAGCGGTCGCTGAGCGCGCCCAGCAGGGCGGCGGCGATCATCTTCTTGGGGGTGCGCTGCGAGTAGTCGCGCGGCTTGGGGCCGTGCACGATGCCACCACCGGTCATGTGCGGCGCGCGGATGGAACCCTGACGGGCGTTACCCGTGCCCTTCTGCTTGAAGGGCTTGCGGCCGGCACCGGAGACCTCGCCACGACGCTTGGTCGAGTGCGTGCCCTGGCGAGCCGCCGCGAGCTGCGCGACGACGACCTGGTGGATGAGCGGGATGTTCGTCTTGGCGTCGAACAGCGCGGCGGGAAGCTCGATCGAGCCTGCCTTCTTGCCGTCTGCCTTGAGGACGTCGAGCGCGAGAGTGGAGTCAGCCATGATCAGGCACCCTTCACTGCGTTGCGGACATAGACGATGCGGCCACGAGCACCGGGGACGGCGCCCTTGACGAGCATGAGTCCCTTCTCGATGTCGATGGAGTGCACCGTGAGGTTGAGGACGGTCACGCGCTCGCCACCCATACGGCCGGCCATGCGCATGCCCTTGAAGACGCGGCTCGGGGTCGACGATGCGCCGATGGAGCCGGGCTTGCGGTGGTTGCGGTGCGAACCGTGCGAAGCCGAGACACCCTTGAAGTTGTGACGCTTCATGACACCGGCGAAGCCCTTGCCCTTGCTCGTGCCGACGACGTCGACGAGCTGGCCGGCCTCGAAGGTGCCGTCGACCGTGAGCTCCTGGCCCAGGTTGTAGTCGCCGGCGTCCGCGGTGCGGATCTCGGTGACGTGACGACGCGGCGTGACGCCTGCTGCCTCGAAGTGGGCGGAGAGCGGCTTGTTCACCTTGCGGGGGTCGATCTGGCCGTACGCGATCTGCACGGCGTTGTAGCCGTCCTTCTCGGGCGTGCGGACCTGGGTGACCACGTTGGGTGCCAGCTCGATGACGGTGACGGGAACGAGCTTGCCGCTCTCGTTCCACACCTGGGTCATGCCGAGCTTCGTGCCCAGCATGCCCTTGGAAACCTTGGAGTTGATGTCAGCCATGTCGAACCTCAGAGCTTGATCTCGATGTTGACATCGGCCGGCAGGTCGAGACGCATCAGCGAGTCGACGGCCTTGGGCGTCGGGTCGACGATGTCGATCAGACGCTTGTGGGTGCGCATCTCGAAGTGCTCGCGGCTGTCCTTGTACTTGTGCGGCGACCGGATGACGCACACGACGTTCTTCTCGGTCGGAAGGGGCACGGGGCCGACGACGGTTGCGCCCGCACGGGTCACGGTGTCGACGATCTTGCGTGCGGACGTGTCGATGACCTCGTGGTCATACGACTTCAGGCGAATGCGGATCTTCTGTCCCGCCATTGTCTGCTCTCTCTCTTTAAGCGTCTTACCGTCCGGGACCGGGTGGCCCTGGGGCATTGGACGCACGTCGGCGCTGTTCGCGCCTCGGCACGAGAACGGCTCTTGCGAGTCGATCTGCTGCACCACTGTTCTTCTGTCAGCCGGACGCCGTGAAGCGACCGGATGCCGACCTTCCGCCGCGCACGGCAGAACCCTTCATGTAGAGGGGTGTCGGGGTTGTGTTCTGCTACCCGCGGCCTAGAACCCTGCACCGTCCCGGAGGGGGCACCGTCTATGCACTGCCCTGGCAGTGATCCCTCGCGCGCACAGCGGCGACGGAATATCGAACCTGTCTATTCTGCCACGGCTGATTTCACTTGCGCAAACCCGGGCGTGTCGCGCTCGGATCCGCTCACTCCGCAGCAGGTGCGAACATGCCCTCGCAGCCCGGATCGATCGTCACCGGCGTCTGCGTAACGGTCGGCGTGTAGCGCACCGAGAGCGGCGCCGAAGCACCCTCCGGCACCGTCGAGGTGAACGACACGGTGCGCGACTCTCCCATGGGGATCGCGATGAACAGGCTCTTGCCGTGGCGGCCGTTGTAGATGCCGTCGCGATCCCACTGGTCATCGCGATCGCCCGCCGCGGGGTCAGTCGAAACCAGCGTCCCGCCGGGCAGTGCGAAGGAGAGCACATCGAACAGCATCGTGGTGCGGGGGTAACCGAGGCTCTGGTTGCGCCAGGCGAGAGTCCAGCCGTTCAAGTCGGGCGTCGGCACCGCGTTGTTCATCGTGATGGACGTCGTGACCGTGCGATCCTCTGCGGAACAGGTGACCGCTATGGAGGTGGAGAGGAAGTACTCGAGTTTCGAGTAAGAGGCGTTGTTCAGGTAGATCCCGAGTTGCGTCATCTCGTCGTTCGACGCTGTGACGGTTCCCTCAAGGCCGAACTCCACTGCCATGGCCTGCTGTCCCGGGTCAGCGAACCAGAGGTACAGGCGCTGCTCGTCCATCCCCTTGCGGACCTGGTCGATCATCGCCAGCGGGTCCCAGCCGCCCCCCATGATCCGGGAGAAGATGCCGGCGGTCGCCTTGGCGAAGTACGCATCAGACGCCACAGCATCGGTCCCGAACCGTTCGTACGTGTCGAACAGCAGCAGTGAGACTGCGTTGTCGGCCGTGATCGGCTCGGTCTCGCCTTCGAGGGTGACCGGCCCCGCGACGGACAACATATACGAGAGGATGACCGGGTCGAGCGAAAAGACGCCGTCGAGGGTCTCCCCCGTCGTGTCGGTCCAGAGCCCGGACACCATCGTGGCGGTGTCACTGAAGTCGGGGGTGCGCGTGAAGTTCTGCGTGTAGCGCCAGGTGTCCTTCTCGAACAGCTGGGCCTTCTCGGGAGGGTCGATCTGCTGACTGAAGTCGCCTCCGCGGCCCTCCAGCAGGAATCGGGCGACATCGGCGTCGACCCGCATCTGCACTCGCCCGTCTGCCACGGTCAGGATCGCGGCGGCACCGGGGTTCCCCCCAGTCGCGCGGCTCTCAGCGTTGTTCTGGAACAGGATCGCGTAGGTGCGCACTCCCCCGTCGCCGAGGACGCCGAGCACGTTCGGAAGGTACTTCTCCGCCAGGCCGAGCATCGGCACCGCCTGGTCGACGATGTCGACGAGCTGGCCGATGTTCTCGTCAACGAACGGCAGAATCGCCTCGCGATCGATCTGATCGACGTGCGCCTTCGCCTCGTCGAACGCGGTGCGCAATGCCGGCAGCTGCGGCTGCATGTCTCGGAGCGGTTGAAGGTTGATGCCTCCGCCTTCGACCATCAGATTCTTGACGTCGGTCTTGGCGAGCAGATCGAGGGCAATGGGCATTGCGTCTCGGACCAGCACGTGCGTGGCCATGGTCGTCTGGCCGACGGCGGAGACGTTCTCGCCGACGAACGGCACGGCGCCCGCCAGCTGCCACAAGGGGTTGCCGACGATGTCGTTCGACTCCGTCGTGAGGGCGAGCACCTCGTCTGCGACCTTCTGCACGCCCTCGGTGTCACCGGCCTTGACCAGCGGCACGACCTGGGAGATCTGTCCCTTCGCCGCCTGGAGGTTGTCTCGGACCGTGAGCGCCTGCAGCACGAAGATCCCGCCCATCACCGCGACGATGAGGAGCAGGCCGAGAATCGGGAAGACGATCCAGGGCCACCGCCGCCGCTTGCGCACCGGCGAACCGTCGCCCGTCTTGCGGCCCGTTCTCGGTTCCGTCAGCCCCTTGCCCGCTTCCTCTGCGGCCGCCGCCATGCGAGCTTCCCGTCGGGTCCGAGGACGGTGATGACTGCTGATGATGTGCTCCTTAGGTTCGCCCGATAGTAACGTCTCGTCCCTTGCAGGACGCTGATCAGTGCGCGGACGCCCCCGGGGCCGTCACAGCCTTGACCGTGCGGAAGAGGATGACGATGTCCTGCATGAACGACCAGTTCTCGACGTAGTAGAGATCGAGCCGGATCGTATCCTCCCAGGAGAGGGTGGACCGCCCGCTCACCTGCCAGAGTCCGCTCATCCCCGGCTTGACCATCAAGCGCCGATGCGCGGCGTGGTCGTAGAGGGCCACCTCCGCCTCGCGCTGCGGCCGCGGCCCGACGAGGCTCATCTCACCGCGGAGCACATTGAAGAGCTGCGGAAGCTCATCGAGCGAGTACTTGCGGATGAATCGTCCTACCGGAGTGATGCGGGGGTCATCCTCGATCTTGAACAGCGGCTGGTCACTGCGCCCCTGGGCCTCCAGCAGCTCCGCGAGGCGTTCGTCCGCGTCGGTCACCATCGAACGGAACTTGAGCATCCGGAACGGGACTCCGTTGCGGCCGATGCGCTCCTGGCCGTACAGCACGGGACCGGGACTGGTGAACCTGACCGCCGCCGCCACGGCGAGCAGGACCGGCGAGAGGAGGAGGAAGAGCGCCGCGGATCCGACGACGTCGAATCCGCGTTTGAGGAATCGACGTGCACCGTCGAGCCGCGGGAACGAGACGTGCACGAGCGGGAGCCCGGCGACAGGGCGCGAGTGGATGCGAGGGCCGGCGACGTCGGTGAGCGAGGGGACCACGATCCAGTCGATGTCGAGATCCGCCATGTTCCACCCGATGCGCCGGATGGTCTTCGGGGACATCTGGTCGGCGCCGGCGAAGACGACAGTGTCGACGTCGAGCTGTACGGCGACGCGTTCGAGCTCCGCGAATTCGCCCAGCACCGGGACGCCGTCGACCATCATCCCGCTCGCCCGCTCCGTGAGGACGCCGATGACCTTCATCCCGGTCCCGTCCGCACCGTTCAGCGTCTTGATGATGTGCTCCGCCTTGCGGGTCTCACCGATCACGACGGTGCGGTACTCGTACTGGCCTGAGCGCTGACGTCCACGCAGCCATTGGCGCCACATCCATCGTGTGAGCACCAGCAGGACCAGCCCCACCGGGAAGACCACGAGGAAGATCACCCGCGCAAGATCGAGGCGGAAGAAGAACGCCACGGCGATGACGAGGGCGCATGCCGCGAGCGTCGCACGGAAGACGCGGTCGTACTCGGTGGTGCCGTGGCCGATGACGTGGTCGTCGAGGCTGTCGGCAGCATCGAGCGCGAACATCCAGATCAGACCGATGACGGGCAGCACGATCGCATAAGGGATCTCGAGGTCGCCCGGCCAGGAGACCGTGCTGAGCGGCTCGCCCAATGCGAAGGCGAGGAGGAAATAGACCGTGAGCGTCGTGGCGAGCACGATGGCGTCCGTGAATCGTAGCCGGAGCGCGTATCGCCGTGGCCAACGCCGGCCGACCCCTTTGCGACTACCCGTCGTTGCATACGCCAACTGCTCACTCCCCCTGGTCTGACGACCCGTGAGGAGTCGCACCGGCCGCATCCGGCGCCCATCGCCGTCGATCGGAAACGACGAGTGCCCTGAGTCCTCTCTTGGCACGCTCAGCCGTTTCATGCTGTGAAAGCAGAATATCGATTCCCGACGCCTGTGGTGACCACCCGTATGCTCGTCTGGTGATCATCGCGGATGCATACGCCCCACGCCGCCCCAATCTCCTGAACCTCATCCGGCTCCTGCTCGCGATCGGCGTCATCGTCTGGCACTCCACCGCGTTGACGGGAAAGCCGTACGACGGGGTGGCGGCGGAGTTCTTGGGCGCCGTCTTCGTCGACGGTTTTTTCGCGGTCTCAGGATTCCTCATCCTGCGCAGCTGGGAGCGCACACCGCGGGTCGGGGCCTTCCTGGCCGCGCGCGCGCTGAGGATCTTTCCCGCGTTCTGGGTCTGCCTCCTGGCCACGGCGGTGGTGTTCGCGCCGCTGAGCCAGATGCTCGCGGGGTCGCCTCCCTCGCTCCACGCCGACAATGCGCTCTACGTCGCGCACAATGCGGGGCTCTGGATCTTCCAGTTCGGGATCCAGGACACTCTCCAGGACGTGCCGTATCCCGACGTGTGGAACGGTTCCCTGTGGACCCTCGCCTGGGAGTTTCTCTGCTACCTCGCGGTGCTGGGCCTCGGGGTTCTCGGCCTCTGGAAGCACCGCTGGCTGGCCTCCGCCGCCCTGGCCGCCGTCTGGCTGGCGTCCGCGTTCGCCCTCGGCGACGTCGTCGGAAGCGACAACGTGACCACCGCCCTGCGCTTCTCGATGATGTTCCTCTCGGGGTGCGTGCTCGCCCAGTTCCAGGACCGCATCCGGATCTCGTGGCTGGCTGCCGCGACGGCGGCGGTCCTCGTGACCGTCTCCGCGTGGATGCCCGACTATCGACTGCTCGGCGGTCCGGCGCTCGCGTACCTGCTCGTCGCGGTCGGCGGTCTGGTCAGCCACGAGCGCCTGGCACTGCGCAACGACATCTCGTACGGCGTCTACATCTACGCGTTCCCCCTGCAGCAACTCCTCGCGACCTGGGGCGGCGCGAACTCGGCGCCTCTGCTTTTCGCACTCCTCGCGACGATCCTGACGATTCCCGTCGCGATGCTGAGCTGGTTCGGTCTCGAACGCCCCATGATCCGCATGCGCCGAAAGGCCGTCGGCGCGGCGAAGCCGACGCCCGTCCTCCGCCCCTGAGCCGCTCGCCCCACTTCGCCACCGACCGCAGCGGCCGTCAGCGTCGGACGAGCCGCTTCACCCGAGAGCGCATCGCATCCGGGAGGAGGAAGGTGAGCGAGCCCAGACGGTGTCCGCGGGGGACGGCGGCGAACGCGCGCAGGCGCATCCCCACCGGAGCGTACGGCGCGTCTCTGAGTTGCGCGAGCCACGACGGCTCGGAGAGCCGGGAGGCGATCTGGAAGCTCACCAGCTCCGCGTCGAGCCATTCGCGGTCGACGTCGTCCCGCACGTCGACCGTCTGCGTCTCCGCGTCGTCCCCCTCGAGGCGGGCCATGAGGGCATCGACGTGCTCGAGCCAATGCGGGACGATGTGGTGTCGCTCGACGACCTCGCGCGTCGCGATGCCGCTCGTCCGTCGGAACTCGGGATCGCCGAGCAGCCGCTCGAGGTGAGCGAGATAGTCCTCCCGCTCGCGGAACTCCGTGCTCATCCCCTGGAACGACAGATCGTCGGCGCTCAGGACCGTGTGCGTCCGCCGTCGGGTGAGGGCGACCACAGGCACCCCCCTCAGTGCGGCGTCCAGGAGCGACGTCAGCGAGGAGAACGGCATCGAATCGAGGTAGACGTCCGCCGCCGCGTAGATCTCGGCGATGTCGGAGCGGGGCCCGAGAGCGCGAGCGCGCCCTCCGGTCCGGTCGGACAGCTCCGCCCAGACGCCCGCCGGCGACGGGCCGACGACGAGCAGCTCGGCATTCGGCGTCCTGGCTATGAGGTCGGCGTGCACCGCGGCGAAATGCTCCTCGCCCGCTGCGCCGAACTTGTACTCCGAGGCGATCGAGAGGAGGACGACGCTGTCGGCGGCGATGCCCAGCGCCGCGCGGGCGGAGGCGCGGTCCACCACGGGTGCCGCCGCCAGAGGAAGTGGGACCAGGACGCTGGCACGCGCGGAGACGCCGCGGGCGGCCCGGCTGAGCCGCTGCCCCGCAGGGCGGATGTCCGCCACGACATCGGCGACCTCGATCCCGGCGCTGAAGACGTGATCCGCGTGGTTGAGGAACACCACCTTCGTCGTCGATCCCCGCAGGCCGAGGGAGGGGACGACGTCGTACGGATGGGTGTGGAGCACGAACGCCCCGGCATCGCCCGACGCCAGCGCTCCGAGCATCCGCGCGCGCGAGACCAGGCTGCTCGTGTGCCCGAGGTCCATGACGTGTCCACCCGAGTTCGCGACCGCGGCGAGGAGCCCCGGAGGGACCGGCAGACCCTGCTGGCCGGTGAGGACGAGGGAATGAATGCGTGCCGCGTCGTTCTCGATCCAGCGCGCGATGAGGCGCGTGTGCCCACCGAGTTCGTACGCCTGGGTGACCACGTGGATCACGTGATCCGTCGTCGACGGGAAGCCCGAGGCAGCGGCGGATCCGGCAGGCACGGCGATGCGCGAGGCGAGTCGTTCCCAGCGTTCGTCCCGGAAGACACCGGGGTGGTTGAACCAGGCGAAGCGGGCGGCGGACTGGAGCCTAGCGGCGGCGGCATCTGGGCGGTGCCGGTCGACCTCCGCCTCCGCGAGGTCCATCAGGCGATCGAACTCCGCTCGATTGGCCCGCAGCTCATCTCGCGGGCGGTCCAGCTCGTTCACGTGGCCTTCTCCGTTCCCTCGGGTCGCGCCCGGTCCACGACTTCCTCTGCGGCGATGTGCGCCTCGGCCTCCTGCTTCTCCCGCCGTCTGGCTTGGAGCAGGAGCAGGAGCGCCCCGATGGTGACCCCTGCGGTGAGGGATGCCGCCAGCGCGATGCCGAGCGGCGAGCCCTCCTGGGCCGCCGCTCTCACCCCGAACGCCGTCGCGAAGAGCCCTCCCGTGATCAGCCAGGACCCTCCGCTCATGCGGAAGCGGCTCTCCTTGTACGCGAGGAGCACGAGCACCCCGACGTAGACCGTGTAGGCGAGCATGTAGGCGATGCCCACCCCCTCGAGCGCGCTCGTCGACGGCAGCAGGAAGACGCCGATGAGGTACACGGCGTTGAAGCAGAGCTCGCCGATGAGGAACGACAGTCTCGCCCTGCGCGCGAGGAGGAGGAAGGCGATGGCCCAGCCGACGATCTTCATGACGTCGCCGACGAGCTGCCACCGCAGCAGAGGGACGGCGGACAGGAACTCCGGCGAGTAGAGCACGTTCAGCACGATCGGCGCCAGGACGATCATGATCAGCAGCACGGGTCCTGCGAGCAGGAGCGCGATCCTGATCTGCATGTCGACGCTTCGATTCAGGCTGCGCGTCTGACTCGCCTCACCGCTGATCCGAGGGAAGTACTCCGCGGCGAGCGCGGTGAGGACGAAGCCGACGTACAGCGTGGTGATCGTCCAGGACGCCTGGAAGTGGCCCGCGGCGGCGAGTCCGTGGCGGCTCTCGATCCACAGTCGGACGACGAGCTGCGCACCGTTGGTGACCAGGAGGCCGACCATGACCATGCCGCCGAGCGTGGCCATGCCGCGGAACTCGGACCGCCACAGGCGGAAGCCCACGCGCGCCTTCTGCGGCTCGCGGGACCGGTACACGAACCACGACGTGCACGCTGCGGTGGCGACCGGGGCGGCGGCGAGCGCGGCCACGAGCGCGATGTCGTCCGAGACGCCGAGACACAGCGCCGTCGCCCCCGTGCCGATCGCCGCGCCCAGGCTGTTGCAGATCGCGAGCGCCCGGATCCGGCCGATCCCGTTCAGCATCGCGAGCTGCGCGCCCGAGACGACCATCGCTCCCACGGTCAGACCGAGGGCGAGGATGATCAGCAGCCCTGGGCCCTCTCCGCCGGACACGAGGCCCCACAGGAGCCCCCCGGCGATCACGGTCGCCACCCCGACGGCTCCCAGCCAGCCGGATCCGCGCAGCAGGGCCGCTCGCACCCGGGGGAACAGGGACGGGTCGTCGACCGCCGCGGCGATGGCCTGGATGCCGCTGGTGTTGAGACCGAGGCTGAAGATCACGACACCCAGATTGACGATCGAGGTCAGGATCCCGAGCGTTCCGATCCCGTCCGCCCCGACCCCGACGGCGATGAGTTTGTGCCGCACCGCGCCGAGCAGGACGACGGCCACCGAGCTCAGACCGACCAGGACGACCGCGCGGAGGATGCGCTTCATGCTCGACGCCGCTGCGTCGTCGCGGGAACGCCCCTGGTCATGTCAGACCTGAACGGATGCCGCGTCGGCGGCGCGGCGACGAGCGGCGATCGCCGTGAACTCCGCGTAGTCGCGAATGTAGTCGGCGTCGTCGTAGGGAAGCGACGCGAAGACGCCGAGGAGGGCGTCCGGGGAGTACGCGTACTGCGTTCCCCAGGTCATGGCGGGCAGATGGAGACCTGCTCCCGGTCCGTCGAGGAGATACTCCTCCCGCGTCTGCCCGTCATCGACGATGGCCCGCACCGACCCCCGCAGGCAGACCAGGAACTGCTCGCACTCGTGGTGGGCGTGCTCGCCCCGCACATCGCGCGACGGGACGTCGAAGACGGTGAAGAAGCGCTGCGGGACGAACGGCAGATCGGCGCCGAACTCCAGCGCCATGAGCGATCCCCGCATGTCGTTGACGACACGCAGCGGATGGAGGCCCTGACGCTCGTCGACCTCCGCTGCACTCGTCCCGACTGCCGGGGCGTCACGGGTGTCGGCGTAGCCGACGATCCGCGAGGGGTTCCCGACGACGATGGCGTAGGGCGGCACGTCTCGGGTCACGACGGCCCCGGCCCCGACCATCGCGCTCTCCCCAATCCGGATGCCGGGGAGGATGACGGCGCCGCCGCCCACCGAGGCGCGTCGTTCCACGACCGTGCGGGGGAAGGAATCCGGGTACTGCTTGCTCCTCGGGAAGCGGTCGTTCGTGAACGTCGCGTTCGGCCCGATGAACACGTCGTCCTGCAGCTCGATGCCGTCCCAGAGCTGCACGCCGGACTTGACCGTGACGCGGTCACCGATCACGACGTCGTTCTCCACGAACACGTGATCGTTGAGATTGACGTCGCTGCCGATCACGGCGCCGGCGAGCACGTGGGTAAACGCCCAGATCGTGGTTCCGTCGCCGACGACGGCGCTGTCGCAGATCCCCTGCGGGTGGATGAAGGGCGGGTTCTTGCTCATGTGATGTGCTCCTCGGGAACGGGTGAGCGTCAGCGCAGCTCGGAGATCGCGTCGCAGACGTGCTGCACTTCGTCGTCCGTCAGCTCGGGGAAGCACGGCAGCGAGAACACCTGATCGACGATGCTCTCGGTGACCGGCAGCACCTCCCCGTGGGAGACCAGGCCCGGCTGAGCATGGTCGGGCACGGGGAAGTGGATGTCGGTCTGCACGCCGCGGGCGGCGAGCGCCTCGCGCACCGCCTTGCGATCCGAGGTGAGCGCCGCGGCGAGGTGTCCGACGTGGTGGGGACCGCTCGCCGGGAGCACCGTGACGGGCCCCCCTGAGGCTGCGGCCCGATAGCGCTTGATGATCTGCCTGCGGCGTTCGTTGAACCCGTCCAGCAGCGGAAGGCGCGCCATCAGGAAGGCCGCTTGGATCTCGTCGAGCCGCGAGTTGGTGCCGCCCGGCGTCTCGATGCGGTACTTGGCGGCCCAGCCGTACTGGCTCAGCGTGGCCACGCGCTCGGCGATCTCCTCGTCCCCGGTGACGATCGCGCCACCGTCACCCAGGGCACCGAGGTTCTTGGTGGGGTAGAAGCTGATCGCGGCGACGTCGCCGAACGTGCCGGCCGCGCGGCCGTCCAGCCGCGCGCCGATCGCCTGGGCGCAGTCTTCCACGACAAGGACGCCTCGGGCGTGGCAGTGGTCCACGAGCGCGGCGATGTCGGTGAGCAGCCCGTAGAGGTGTGTGACGACGACGACCCCGACGTCGTCGGTCAGCGCCGCCTTCACCGTCTCGAGATCGACGCACAGCGTCGCGGGATCGACGTCCGCGTACCGCACCGAGAACCCGGCGCGATGTGCGGCGACCGAGGTGTAGCCCCCCGCGTTCGCGGCGGTGAGCACGGTGGAGCACCCTTCCGGCATAACGGCCTTGATCGCGATCTCGAGCGCGTCGGTGCCTGACGCGACACCGATCGCATGAGCGACGTCGAGATATTCGGCCAGCTCCGATTGGAAGCGGCTGTGGTGCGGGCCTCTGATGACGTATCCCGACGCGAAGACGCTCGCGGCGGCGTCGTCGAGTGCGGCGCGATCCCTCGCGATCCCTCGAGAGAGGTCGTTCATCGGAACCACTCGGGTCCCCGCATCGACAGTCACAGTGGTCCTCCTCCGCGGTTCCGGCTTACTGCGGACCCAGCATATCGGGCCGCGAATGCGGCGCCGTTCCCCGATGAGACGCCATGCGGCGTCGTATCCACGGACCGATCGTGACGCTCAGACAGGCGCCGAGGAGTCCGTACCACAGCATGCTCATGCCGTCCCAGCCGTGCAGTGCGATGATGAAGCCCAGCGCGGTGAGGACGAGTGCGCTCAGCCCCAGCGACGTGTCGGTGCGCAGCGTCGCGATCGCGACGAACACGGCGGCGAGGAACAGGGCGAGCCCGATCCATCCGAGCCCGAGGATCGCGAAGACGATCTCCGAGTCGATCGAGCGCACGATGTCGAACGTCCCGTGGAGCTCCGAGTCCACCATCCACCGGCCTGCTTCGGGGGTGCCGAGCGCATACCCGAACGGGCGTTCCACGAGCATCTGCGGAAGCAGCGAGTAGAGCGCACCGCGATAGTTCGAACTGTAAGCGATCCCCGTGCTCCCGGCGATGTACGGAGTCCAGAAGAACACCGACGCGACGGCGAGACCAACCATCGCGGCGGCCGCGGCCGCATAGACGACCCACGTGTACCGCTGCAGGAGGGTACGGGCGATGGGGATGAACTGTACGAGAGCGACGCACGCGGCGATCGCCGCCGGCCCGCGGCTTCCCGTGGCCCAGGTTCCGGCGACCAGCACCACCGCGGTCCCGTAACGCATCCACGGCGTCGGGATCTTCAAGGTCAGCGGCACCATCGCCGCGAGCGAGACGCCCAGCGTCAGCGAATTCTCTCCGGCCACCAGGGCACGTGTGATCCCCTCGCGCTGCGAGATCAGGAACTCGTAATCCCTGCCGACCAGGCTCAGCCCGAAGACCGACTCGGCGATGGCGACCGCTGAGACGGCCAGGGCCACCGACAGCAGCACGCGGAGATAGATGCGACCGGCCGACGTCCGATACACCACCGCACCGAGGACCGCGTATACCGGGAGGAGGACGAAAAGGTGCTCCGCGTTCACCGCGAACAGCCGATCCCCGCTCAGCGCGGCGAGGAGCTCGATGATCGCCATCCCCGCGCCCAGGTAGAGGAGGAGGCCCGTCCCCACGAGGAGCTTTCGTCTGCGGCTCATGTCGCTGAAGACGATCTCCACTCCGCAGGCGAGGACGGCGGCGACGAGAGCGATCGCCCGCAGGCTCGCGATCTGGCTGAGCACATGGGGCGCGAAGATGACCGCGGCCACCAGGAGCGCCGCGACGACGCGCGCCCACCGCTCGACCGTGAGCCTGCTCATCCGATGGCCTCGCGCTCGTTCGGGTAGGGCTTCCTCGTCGGACGCCCGGCGGCGAGCCGCTCGCCGTCCCTCCATCCGGCGAGGATCTGGCCTGCCGCGGCGAACGAGTCGCGGCGCCGGAGCACGGCCTTGGCGACGGCACGTGCGAACTGGACGCCCACGGCGCAGCGGCCGCTCGTGTTCGAGAACAGCTTGTGATGGAACAGGAAGAGATTGCGCCCGATGAGACGGGGCGGAGTTCCGCTCGACTCCTGGTGCACCGCAGCGGAGGGGACCCAGACGACCCGCTTGCCCGCTCGACGCAGCCTGGTGTGCAGGTCGGTCTCCTCGAAGTACAGGAAGTAGATCTCGTCCAGGCGGTGCGCTTCGAGGTCCGCAGTCCGATACAGCGTGAACGCGCCGTCGAGCCAATCACGGTCAACGCCGTGCCTCGCTCCCGCGTCCTCCTCACGATGATGGCTGGGGATTCGCAGGACCGGCGACAGCCGCCCTCCCTCCGACCACGTTCGCGCAGGCGCACCGTGGAGCAGCGTCGGGCCGGCGACGGCCACACGCTCATCGGCCATGACCTCACGCAGCTCGCGGACGGCGTCGGCCTCCGGAAGCACCTCATGCGTCGCGATCAGGGTGAAGGCGCGTGCGCGGCCGGAGCGGCGCAACTCCTCGAGTCCGACGTTGGCCGCAGCGGCGTAGCCGCGGTTCTCCGTCTGGATGGCGGCCGTCCCCCGCTCCTCGAGGCGGCCGACCAGCTCGTCGTCGCCGCTGTTGTCGACGACGAGGATGTTGTTCCGCGCGATCCCCGCCGACTCGAGGGACGCGATCGTCTGCAGGACCGTGTCGGGGCTGCGGTGGTGGACGACGATGCACGCCACGTCGGATATCTCCTCGTTCACGTCAGTAGTCTGCCCGCGTTCGGCCGCTCTTCGCTCGCCAAACGAGCCCTGCAGGATACCCGGCCATCTTGGCGAGGTCTCCGGCGACGACGATCACGGGAACGAGCGCGAGGGTGCGGACCGGCATCGGGAACTCGGAGCGACGTCGCCACACACGGAGGACAAACTTCCGCTGATAGGCGGCGAACCCCAGAGCAGCCGCCAGCCAGCTCCACGGGGTGACGAACCCGAACGCGAGGAGTCCGGCGCCGCCGATATACGCCCCGTAGCGTGCCGCGTGCCGCTTGCCCCACAGGGAGGCCTTCCCGTCGCCGCGGGCATACCGGTAGTACTGCTTCATGAAGCCGCGGATACTTGGCCGCGCAGCCCAGGTCACGATGGCGTCCGGAGCGAACCGGAACGGGATACCGAGCTTCTTCATGCGCAGGTCGAAGACGAGGTCCTCGCAGTAGTCCAGCCACTCCGGGTACCCGCCGGCGCGGCTCCACGCATCACGGGAGAAGCCGAGCGAGCGGCTCGACGGCAGGAAGCGCTCCGGGTCGATCTCCTCCCGCATCGGGGTGACGGCGTAAGCGATCGCCCGCTCGACCACGGAGTCTCCCGTCGGACGGAAGAAGCCGCCGACGACGACGGTGCTGCCGTCGTCGGGGAACGCCGCTAGCATGTGCTCGACCCAGCGCAAATCGAGAGTCGTACCACCGTCGGCCACCAGCACGCGGGAGTGGGAGGCGAGCTCGATGGCCCGGTTCCTCCCTTCCGAGATCCCCGCGCCCGCGAGCACCTCGACGACCAGCGAACATCCGGGCGGTCGCGACCAGGAGCGGAGCGCGTTCACCGTGTCGTCCTGAGAGCCCCCGTCCACGATGACGATCTCCGCCGGGATCACCGACTGAGACGCGATGCTGTCCAGGAACTCGACGATGCCCGATTCCTCATTGAGCACCGTCATGATGAGCGACACCTCGGCGGTGCCGTTCACGACGCTCCTCCGAACACTTCGCGCTGGATCCTCGCGTGCTTGCGGGCAGCTCGACGCGATGCGAGGAGGAACTCGGGATACCGCGAGTAGAACTTGGCCATCGACGCGATCTCACGCCGCCAGGGGGCCAGCTTGAGCCCGGTCGTCTCGCGCGCCCAGCCGTGCTGCCACCGGCTGTCCGGTGCCACCACGACCCGTACCCCTGCCGCCCACGCGCGCAGACAGAAGTCCTTGTCTTCGTAGTAGAGGAAGAAATGTGAATCCCAGGCGTCGAAGCGGCGGATGTCCTCCCGCCTGCCGAACACGGCCGCACCCATGAGCCAGCACACCGCGCGTGGTTCCTTCGCGGGAGCGAACAGCAGATAGCGTCCGACGAGGCTCTCGGAGCGACCGAGCCGATTGCGCACCTTGTCCCACAGATAGGGGTATCCCCTGCCATTGGGCTGCAGACTCCCGTCGGCGTTGACCAGCTGCGGCGCGACGATGGCGCGCTCGCTCTCGGCCACGGCGGCGAGGGACTCGAGATCCTCGTAGCGGACCCGCACGTCGGGATTGAGGAATCCGATGAACGAGCCTCGGGACTGCTCGAATCCCGCGTTGTTCGCCGCGGAGAACCCCCGGTTGTCGGACAGCCGGATCACGCGGGTCGCGCCGATCCGCTCCGCGACCTCCGCGCTCGCATCGGTGGAGCCGTTGTCGACCACGATCCATTCGACGCCCGCGGGTGGCCGGCCTGCCGGATCCCAGAACTCCTCCAGGGCCGGTGCACTGTTGTACGTGACCGTGATCAGTGAACACCAGACATCGGGGGGCAGCGAGGCACCGCTCTGCTCGACCAACAACGCACGTCCTATCTGCTTCGGGGTGAGGAGTGTGCGCCGCCCCGCCTTGTTCTTCTGTTCTAGCGAATTATATCGAGTCAGTGGAAGTTTCCGGACGCTGCCACGCCCATCACCGGCCGGTCGCCCGCGCGTCCCACATCGCGCGCTCGATGACCTTCTGGTCGCGCGACCAGACGATGGCGCGGATGACCACCGCGATGAGCAGGCCGATCCAGCCACCCACTCCGTTGGCGAGGACGTCGCGGATGTCCGACACGCGCTCCTCGAGCAGCGCGCCCTGCGCCCACTCGATGGACGCCGAGAAGGCCGGGAGAAGGAACACGCCGAGCCAGATCCAGCGGCGCGAGAGCGCGAGGCCGACCAGGAATCCGAGCGGCACGAACATCGCGACGTTCATCGCGAACTCGAGTTTGTCGTAGCCGAACCATGTGGGCACGCCGACGCGGTGGAGGAAGCCGAGCAGACGCTCCGCAAGAGAGTCCGTCTTCAGATCGCTCAGACGCGGGATGAGGGTGACGAAGAGGACGAACCCGGTGTAGCAGATCAGCAGGATGAAGGTGATCCAGGAGCGGACGCTGCTCTTCGCGGGCGCGGCGCCCCTCCGCCGTGCGTCTGGCGCGGGCCCAGGGACGCGGGGAGCACCGATCAGATCCGTCACGTGCCCGCTCCTCCTGCCGCCGTCCGGCATCGCATCATTTCGCGCTTCATCCTATGTGCCGTCGATCACGGGAAGCTGGGCGCGCACGGACCGGTCGCCCCACGCCGTGTACGGCCGAAGGCGAGGCCGCTCCGGTGCGGTCAGATCCCAGGAGATAGCGGGGCGAGGCATCCCCATGCCTCGCCCCGCTTGGGGAGGGCGTTCAGTGCGAGGGGGCACACCGAACGCGAGTAGCCCGGCGTGAAGGGACGCCGAACTCCTCGACCGAGGGCGCGGCGGAAGACCCGCCGCGCAGGCAGGGAGACGCTCAGGCGCCGTGATGGCGCGCGTCGCACGATGATCCCCAAGATCGCTTATCCCCAGTTTCGTACGCGGAAGTCCGCGTGCTTCGGGAAACCGAACCCCTTCGGCTTCCCGACCGCAAGATCCCCAGGCGGTCCCCTCCATGCTACTGGATGCATCTGTGGATCCGCCACATCCGACGACATTCCGAAGCAAATGCCGACGATCAGACACAAAAGAGCGGCGATCTACCGGAGTAGATCGCCGCTCAGAGGCTGTCCGCTCTATTCGTTGCCGACGGCCTTGTCGGCGCTGTCGCGGATCTCGTCGATCTTGTCTGCGGCGCCGGGAGCGATCTTCTTGGCGAAGTCAGCCACGCCGTCGAGCACCTTGTCGCTGATGTCCTCGGCCTGGTCGCTCTTGACGGCCTCGGCGATCTTGTCCTTGTTCTGCTCGTACAGATCCTTGCCCTTGTTCACGGCGTCATCGATGCCCATGAGATTCCCCTTCTGAAGGTGTGCCGCCGGCCGATCGGGCCGACCACACTCATTGTGCATCCCCGCCGCGACAAACGGAACCGTCGTGACGTTGGACTAACGACAAAGGGGCCGGACCCGAAGGTCCGACCCCTTTGCGAGGAAGCAGATGCTTACTTGATGATCTTCGTGACCGTACCGGCGCCGACGGTGCGTCCACCCTCACGGATGGCGAAGCCGAGGCCCTCCTCCATGGCGATCGGCTGGATCAGCTCGACCGTCATGTCGGTGGTGTCGCCGGGCATGACCATCTCGGTGCCCTCGGGCAGCGAGATGACGCCGGTGACGTCGGTGGTGCGGAAGTAGAACTGCGGGCGGTAGTTCGTGTAGAACGGGTTGTGACGCCCACCCTCGTCCTTGGACAGGATGTACGCGGTGCCCTCGAAGTCGGTGTGCGGCGTGACCGAACCCGGCTTCACGATGACCTGGCCGCGCTCGACGTCCTCACGCTTGGTGCCGCGGAGCAGCAGACCACAGTTCTCGCCGGCCCAGGCCTCGTCGAGCTGCTTGTGGAACATCTCGATACCCGTGACCGTGGTCTTGACGGTCGGACGGAGTCCGACGATCTCGACCTCGGAGTTGATGGCCAGCGTGCCACGCTCGGCGCGACCCGTGACGACGGTGCCACGACCGGTGATCGTGAAGACGTCCTCGACGGGCATCAGGAACGGCTTGTCACGGTCACGCTCCGGGTCCGGAACGCTGTCGTCGACAGCCTGCATCAGGTCCAGGATCGCCTGGGTCCACTTCTCGTCGCCCTCGAGGGCCTTGAGAGCCGAGACGCGGACGACAGGAGCGTCCTCGTCGAAGCCCTGGCCTGCGAGCAGCTCGCGGACCTCGAGCTCGACGAGCTCCAGGATCTCCTCGTCGTCGACCATGTCGGACTTGTTCAGCGCGACCAGCAGGTACGGAACGCCGACCTGCTTGGCCAGCAGCACGTGCTCACGCGTCTGAGCCATCGGGCCGTCGGTGGCGGCGACCACGAGGATCGCGCCGTCCATCTGAGCCGCACCGGTGATCATGTTCTTGACGTAGTCGGCGTGGCCGGGAGCGTCAACGTGCGCGTAGTGGCGCTTGGGGGTCTCGTACTCGATGTGCGAGATGTTGATGGTGATTCCACGCTGGCGCTCTTCCGGCGCCGAGTCGATGGAAGCGAAGTCACGCTGCACGTTGGTGTCGGACGGGAACTTGTCAGCAAGCACCTTCGAGATCGCTGCGGAGAGCGTGGTCTTGCCGTGGTCGACGTGACCGATCGTTCCGATGTTGACGTGCGGCTTGGTCCGCTCGAACTTGGCCTTAGCCACTGGGTCCTCCTCAGGACGTCGTTGTAGAGGTGACCGGGCACTGGTTTGCGACCGGTTCTCTACGGGTTAGGTTCTCAGTTTAGTAGAGAGGGAATGTGAAGTTGTAGGTGACCTGGGAACCCCGGGTGCTTCGACAGGCTCAGCGACCCAGGGCTCCCAGAAGAGCGATTACTCGCCCTTGGTCTTCTGGACGATCTCGTCGGCCACAGCGCGGGGCACCTCAGCGTAGCTGTGGAACTCCATCGAGTAGACGGCACGGCCCGAGGTCTTCGAGCGCAGGTCGCCGATGTAGCCGAACATCTCGGACAGCGGGACCTGAGCGCGGACGACCTTGACGCCGGCAGCGTCTTCCATCGACTGGATCTGGCCTCGACGCGAGTTCAGGTCGCCGATGACGTCGCCCATGTACTCCTCAGGAGTACGGACCTCGACGGCCATCAGCGGCTCGAGCAGCACGGGGTTGGCACGACGCGCGGCCTCCTTGAAGCCCATGGAGCCCGCGATCTTGAACGCCATCTCCGAGGAGTCGACGTCGTGGGCCGCACCGTCGACGATGGTCGCCTTGACGCCGACCATCGGGTAGCCCGCGAGCACACCGACGTTCATCGCGTCCTGGAAACCGGCGTCGATCGAGCCGATGTACTCACGAGGGATGCGACCACCGGTGACGGCGTTCACGAACTCGTAGGTCTTCTCGGAGTCGAGGTCGAGCGGCTCGATGGTGAACTGGATCTTGGCGAACTGTCCAGAACCACCGGTCTGCTTCTTGTGCGTGTAGTCGTGCTTCTCGACGGTCTTGCGGATCGTCTCGCGGTACGCCACCTGCGGCTTGCCGACGTTGGCCTCGACGTTGAACTCGCGCTTCATGCGGTCGACGAGGATGTCGAGGTGCAGCTCGCCCATGCCCTTGATGGTCGTCTGACCGGTCTCGGGGTTGAGCTCCGTGCGGAAGGTCGGGTCCTCTTCAGCGAGCTTCTGGATGGCGACACCCAGCTTCTCCTGGTCGGCCTTGGTCTTCGGCTCGATCGCGACCTCGATGACGGGCTCCGGGAACGTCATCGACTCGAGGACGACGGGCGCCGTCGGGTCGGTGAGGGTGTCACCCGTGGTGGTGTCCTTGAGGCCGATGACCGCGTAGATGTTGCCGGCGGTGACCGAGGGAACCGGGATCTCCTTGTTGGCGTGCATCTGGAAGATCTTCCCGATGCGCTCCTTCTTGTTCTTGGTCGAGTTGACGACGGCCGAACCGGAGTCGAGGTGGCCCGAGTAGACGCGCACGTAGGTGAGGCGACCGAAGAACGGGTGCACGGCGACCTTGAACGCGAGAGCTGCGAACGGGTCATTGGCGTCGGGGTGACGCTCGATGATCGTGTCGTAGTCCTTCGGGTCGTGCGCCTCGATCGAGCCCACGTCGAGCGGGTTCGGGAGGTAGTCGACGACCGCGTCGAGCATCGGCTGGACGCCGCGGTTCTTGAACGCGGAGCCGCAGAGCACCGGGTAGATCTCGCTCGCGACGGTCAGCTTGCGGATGGCGCCCTTGATCTCGGCGACCGTGAGCTCCTCGCCACCGAAGAACTTCTCCAGCAGCGCGTCGTCGGTCTCGGCGACGGTCTCGAGGAGCTGCTGACGGTACTCCGCCGCCTTCTCCTTGAGGTCTTCCGGGATCTCCTGGATCTCGTAGGAGGCGCCCATGGTGACATCACCCTTGGAGTCTCCGGCCCAGACCAGTGCACGCATCTCGATCAGGTCGACGACGCCGATGAAGTCGCTCTCCGCGCCGATCGGCAGCTGGATCACGAGCGGCTTGGCGCCGAGGCGGTTGATGATGGTGTCGACCGTGAAGTAGAAGTCGGCGCCGAGCTTGTCCATCTTGTTGACGAAGCAGATGCGCGGGACGTTGTACTTGTCGGCCTGACGCCAGACGGTCTCGGACTGGGGCTCGACGCCCTCCTTGCCGTCGAACACGGCGACCGCACCGTCGAGCACGCGGAGCGAACGCTCCACCTCGACCGTGAAGTCCACGTGGCCGGGGGTGTCGATGATGTTGATCTGGTTCTTGTTCCAGTAGCAGGTCACGGCGGCAGACGTGATCGTGATGCCGCGCTCCTTCTCCTGCTCCATCCAGTCGGTGGTCGAGGCGCCGTCGTGCGTCTCGCCGAGCTTGTGGTTGACGCCCGTGTAGAACAGGATGCGCTCGGTCGTCGTGGTCTTGCCGGCATCGATGTGCGCCATGATGCCGATGTTGCGGACCTTGCTCAGGTCCGTGAGCACGTCTTGTGCCACAGGAGTGTCCTTATCTTTTGGAGCAGGTGTACTGCGAAGAGGGGGTGCCGGCCCCTCGGCGGGTGGCCGAGGGGCCGGCGGAGCTGTTTACCAGCGGTAGTGAGCGAACGCGCGGTTCGACTCGGCCATCTTGTGCGTGTCTTCGCGGCGCTTGACCGCGGCACCCAGGCCGTTCGACGCGTCGAGGATCTCGTTCTGCAGACGCTCGGTCATCGTCTTCTCACGACGGCCCTTCGCGTAGCTCACGAGCCAGCGCAGTGCGAGCGTGTTGGCGCGGTGAGGCTTGACCTCGACCGGCACCTGGTAGGTCGAGCCACCGACGCGGCGGCTGCGGACCTCGAGGGTCGGGCGCACGTTGTCGAGCGCCTTCTTCAGGGTGGCGACGGCGTCCTGACCGTTCTTCGCCTCGACACCGCGGAGGGCGCCGTAGACGATCGACTCGGCCAGCGACTTCTTGCCGTCGACGAGGATCTTGTTCACCAGCGAGGTGACGATCGGTGCGCCGTATACCGGGTCGTTGACGACGGGGCGCTTGGGGGCTGGTCCCTTACGAGGCATCTAACTCAACCCTTCTTCGCGCCGTAGCGGGAACGAGCCTGCTTACGGTTCTTGACTGCCTGGGTGTCCAGGGCGCCGCGGACGATCTTGTAACGCACACCGGGGAGGTCCTTGACACGACCGCCACGCACGAGCACGAGCGAGTGCTCCTGCAGGTTGTGGCCCTCACCGGGGATGTACGCGGTGACCTCGGTGCCGTTGCGGAGCTTCACACGAGCGACCTTGCGCATCGCCGAGTTCGGCTTCTTCGGCGTGGTGGTGTAGACGCGGGTGCAGACCCCGGCCTGCTGCGGGTTCGACTTGAGCGCCGGCGCCTTGGTCTTGGTGACCTTGGGCGAGCGACCCTTGCGAACCAACTGCTGAATGGTTGGCACGTTCTCTCCTCATAGTGCTGCACGGTGACAGCGTGATGGGTTTCACATCATGACCCACCGGCACGCCGGAACCGACGAGCTTTTGGTGTGATGGGTATGCCGTGGGGGCAGACCGACAGGTGCCGGCGCCCAGTGCGCACGCGGAGGCGTGCACACACCTGATCAAGTGTAATGCCGCGTAACGTAGCGGTCAAATGGGCGTGACTGCGCTCGCACCTCAGGGCAGGTCGGGGTCGAACGGCGAGTCGAGCGATTCGGTCAGCTCGGCCAGCAGCGCCTCGATCTGCGGCTCGACGTGCTGCGAGACCGCGGCCTGGATCGAGATCCGGTGCCGCAGCAGGATGCCGCAGATCTCGCGGCCCACCAGGTTGGCGTACTCGTCGGCGAGTGCCACCTCCTGCCGGAGCGCGATCTTGGCCTCCTCCGTGAGCGGAGGCAGCGCGGGGAGCTCCGCGGCAGAGTCGTCCGCGAGCCCGGCGATGGTGAACAGGAACGGGGCGCCAGGAACCGGGTCGGGATCGAGCGGGAGGCCGTCGAACTCGGGGTCGAGATCCTCCGCCGGGCGATAGCTGCGGGCACGGTTGCGCGCGGCCTGCTGGTCGAGTTCGCGCTGCAGCATCGGCAGGTTCCTCGCCGTGTACTCCGCGACGGCATGATCGACGATGGTCTTGATCCTGGTCGACAGCCCGTGCTGCACCCCGTGCGGCACGTTCGCCCCGATGCCGGCCGCCGAGAGGATCGGCGAGCCGAGACACCGACGACACGGCGCGACGCGACCGCGGTGGGTCGCCGGCTCCCAGCGCGGCACCCAGCGCAACCAGGCTTCGACGGCCTGGTCGACCTGCGTCTCCAACGAGCGCTCCACTCCACCAGCGTACGGCGCGTCGCCCCTCGCCGTCGCGATTTCCCCAGCCCGGCGGGGCGAAGATGGACGAGCGCCCGAAGGTCACTCCTCCTCTTCGCGCTCCCAGGGCCAGCGTGGATGCTCCGCACGGGTGCGCCGCAGGGCGATACCGCCCCACCCGGCGATCAGCGCAGCCAGCACGATGACAGCGCTCGCACCGCCTCGCACCAAGTCTCCGGCGACCGCAGTCGCGAGCACGAGATCTCCGTCGCCGATGAGTACGGCGAGCCAGACGA
Organism: Microbacterium sp. Ag1; assembly: GCF_001005635.1. Lineage (NCBI taxonomy): Bacteria > Bacillati > Actinomycetota > Actinomycetes > Micrococcales > Microbacteriaceae > Microbacterium > Microbacterium sp. Ag1. The sequence continues at coordinate 124,644 of NZ_LBCR01000028.1, read as the reverse complement.
CGACGAGGTGGGCGAGTCCCGCCGTCAGGGCGATCGCGACCGTCGCCACATAGGAGGGCTGCGACCGACGCAGCGTCGACCACAGGACGAGGGCGAAGGAGACGACGGCGGCGATCATCCCGGCCACTCCCGGCACCTGGCCCAGGTTCGGGACCGCGATGATGTCGGTGTCCGTGGCGACGCTCACCGCTCCGAGCCCGAAGACGGCGAGCGCGAAGAAGCCGATGGTGGCGAGGACCACCGCCAGGATGGCCGAAACCCCCGCGGACTCGGGTCCGCGGGGGTTCGGCGTGGTGGAGTTCGTGATTACCTCGCCAGCGTCGGGCCGGCTTCGAGCGTGCGCTCGTACTCGCGCTGCGCCTCGGCGTTCAGCTCGGTCTTGCGGGCGCCGCTGCGTGCGACCCACGCGCCGAACCAGATCGTAAGCTCGCGGGCGAACACGAATGCCGCGATCGCGAGCGGAGCGAGCAGCTGCTCGCCGACGAGGTCGAGGCCCTGGCTCGAGCTGAGCTTCCAGAACGGGGCTTCGAAGAGCTGCCCGAGGATGTGGCCGCCGTACGCGATGACGCCGACGATGAGACCGAAGACGACCCAGAGTCCCCAGCGACCGCGGTTGATGATCGCGCCGAGCAGCCAGAACCCGAGGAAGAACACGACGACGGGCGTCCAGAACCCCCAGGTGGACAGCGGGGCGACAGCACTCTGACCGATGTTCTCTCCGGTCACGTCACCGGCGATCGCGCCGAGACCGAGCCATGCACCGAGGTACAGGACCGCGAAGACGAGGGTGGCGAGAAGCCCGATGGCCCCTGCCGTGCCGCGGTTGCCCCGGTCACGGGGAGGCTCGGGAGCCTGGACGAAGATCGGCTGCGGCTGCGCTGCGGCCGCGACCACCAGCGGCTCCGAGGGGACGACACGCGTCTCGGCCTCATCGCCGTACTGGGCGTAGGCGGCTCCCGCCATGCCCGACTGCTCGTGGCCGAACGGCACGGGCTCGCCCACGACGGGCTCCGGGTAGAAGGAGGTGGTCTCGGCGTCGGCCTGAGCCCTGATCTCTTCGGCGCGGTCGTACGACGCGGCGGAGGAAGCGGGGGTCACCGCGGGGGGCGGCGATGCGAAGGTTCCGGGGTGTTCGCGCTCGGCCGCTTCGAAAGCGGCGAGGTCGGGATCCACGGGTGCGGCGGCCGGCGTGACGTCGCCACCGTCTGCCGCGGTCTCGCCGGAGCCGGGAACATCCGCACCTGCGGCCGCGGCGGCATCCAGACCCGCGTTCGCGCTGCCGACGACGTCGTCAACGTCAGCCGGCTTCTCGGGCTGGGGAACGTCGGGGTCACTCATGGGGTGCGCCTCTCATCGGAATCGTGCATTGCGAGGGTACCTCCGCGCGAACGGACGCTCGCGGAGGCGTGCCGACGTGTCGGCATTCATGCGGATACGTCGCCCCAGGTCAGGGAAGAGCGGTGGGAAGCGCATCCCCGGCGAACTGGGCGAGCACGGGGACCATCGGAAGCGACAGCCACACGAGGGCGCCGATGACGCCGACGCACACGATGCCGGCGAACCAGCTCATCCCGAGGTTGCGACCCCCCACCCGTGCCATGACTCCACGCTAGGCCCGAAGCACCGATCCCCCGAGGAGCAACGCCGATATCCGGTGCGCGGCACCCGCTTCATCCTGCGGCGCGCCCCCGGAGTCGCCACAGCAGCCACAGCCCGGAGAGCGGGACGAGGAGGAATCCGAGGAGGATGAGGACGTGCCACTCCCCCACGCCGGGCACGAGCGGGTTGACGGCGGGGACCTCCGGGGGCGTCCCGGTCCCCGAGGAGCTCCCACCCGACTCCGACGAGGAGAAGGCCGTCAGCGTGGAGACCGTGAGGAACGAGATGCCGGTGACGACGAAGGGTACGACGATCGCGACCACCTTCTCCCACGTCCTCCAGAGCGGGCTCGCGCTCACGAGCGCGGTGCCGACGAACCAGCCGAGTACGGGCACGACGATCCCTCCGAAGCTCAACGTGAGCGCCGCAGCGATCGCAAACCCTCTCGTCGAGGTCGCCGGCGGACGCGGCACCGGGGACGCGGCGACCGCGGGCGCGCCGATGATCGTCGGCCCGGACGGGACTTCCGCCTGAGCCCCATCGGCGATCGCGACAGGATCGCCGAGATCCGCGATACGCGCCGCCGTCGCTTCGGCATCGAGCCCCTGCAGCTCCTCGAGGATGCCGGCGCGGATGTCGCTCGCGACACCGTGCGGCAGGTTGCGCATGGCCTCGTCGAGCCGCGCGAGGTACTCGGTGCGGAGGTCGTCTGCGGTGAGCTCTGTCATGGTCGTCCCTCTCCGACGATGCCCGTGACGACACGGGCGAATGGTGTCCACTGGGCGCGGAAACGGTCCAACTGATCGATCCCGCTGCCGGTGAGCCGGTAGTACTTGCGCACCGGACCACTGTCGGAGGGCTGATCGAACGTGGTGACCCACCCGTTGTCCTTCAGCCTCCCGAGCAGCGGGTACAGCGTGCCGATGCTGGCGATCAGGCCCGCGCCGGTGAGCGCATCCGCCAGCTGCCAGCCGTACATCGGCTCGCGCGCGAGCAGCCCGAGCACGCAGTACTCGACCACTCCCTTGCGCATCTGAGCGCCGACATCAGCTGTCATGCAAGACAAGGTAGCATGCGAGACAAGAGAGCGCGAGGAGTCCGACCGTGCGGGCACCCGTGCCCACCGGATCACGACGCCGGCGGGCAGACCAGCGACTCAGCCCTTCGTCGCTCCGGCCGTCAGACCGCCCACGATGTACTTCTGCAGGAAGAGGAACAGGATCATCACCGGGATCGCGGCCATCACGGCCCCCGCCGAGAACGCCGACCAGTCCGCATACCGCGGGTTCGCGACGAGCTTCGTCAGACCGACCACGAGCGTCTGCTGATCGACGTCGACGAGCATGACGCTCGCGATCACGTACTCGTTGACGGTGCCGATGAAGGAGAGCAGCCCGACCACCGCGAGGATCGGCGCGACCAGACGAAGGATGATCGTGAAGAAGATGCGTGCGTGACCGGCACCGTCGATGCGGGCAGCCTCGTCGATCTCCTTGGGGATCGTGTTGAAGAAGCCGTACATCAGGTAGGTGTTCACACCGAGCGCTCCACCGAGGTACACCAGGATCAGACCGGTGTGGGTGTTCAGACCGATGGCCGGGAACCAGTCCCCCAGCGTCGACATGAGGAGGAAGATCGCGACCACGGCGAGCAGCTGCGGGAACATCTGCACGACCACGATCGTCACGAGGCCCACGCGGCGCCCGGCGAACCTCATGCGCGAGAAGGCGTAAGCGGCGCACGCTCCGATGAAGACCGTGACCGCGCCGGTGACGACGGCGATCAGGAGCGTGTTGAGGAACCACGTGCCGTACGGGTTCTGCGGATCGCTGAGGATGCGCACGTAGCTGTCGATGCCGATCGCGGAGAACAGCTGGTTCGAGCCCGTCAGCGTCCCCTTCGGGTTCAGCGAGGCCGAGACGACGTACAGCAGCGGGAACAGCGCGAACGCGCTCACGACGATCGCCACGAGGTGACGCCATCCGGTGTCGGCGAACCAGGCGCCGAAGCTGCGGCGGCGCGGAGCGAGGGTCTGCGCCTTCTCGGCGGACCGGGTTGTGGCGGGACGCTCGGTGATGGGGCTGTCGGTGCTCATGTCAGTTCAGCTCCTCGAGGGCCTTGGTCTTGCGGAAGCTGATGATGGAGATCGTCGCGACCACGATGAAGATCAGGATCGTGAAGGCCGACGCCAGACCGTAGTCGCGGGTCTGACCCGTGAAGGCCACCTTGTAGACCATCGAGATCAGGATGTCGGTGTGGCCCACGGGGATGGACACATCGCTGAAGCGCGGCCCGCCCTTGGTGAGCATGTAGATCAGGTTGAAGTTGTTGAAGTTGAACGCGAACGACGAGATCAGCAGCGGCGCCACGGTCACGAGCAGCAGCGGCAGCTTGATGCGGCGGAAGACCTGCCACGGGTTCGCGCCGTCCATCACGGCGGCTTCGTTGACGTCCTCCGGGATGCCCTGCAGCGCCCCCATGCAGACCAGGAACATGTACGGGAACCCGAGCCACAGGTTCACCAGCAGCACCGACACCTTGGCGAGCGTGGGATCGGTCAGCCACGGGATCGCGGCCCCGCCGAAGATCACCTGGTTGATGAAGCCGAAGCTCTCGTTCATCATGCCCGCCCAGACCAGCGCGGACAGGAACGCGGGGAACGCGTACGGGAGGATCAGGATGATGCGGTAGCCGTTGCGGAAGCGCATCCGGTTGTTGTTGAACACCAGCGCGAGCAGCAGACCGAGGAAGAACGTGGTCGCGACCGAGATCAGCGCGAACGCGAAGGTCCAGAGCGTCACCGAGATGAGCGGACCGCGGATGGAGGAGTCGGTGACAGCGCGCACGAAGTTGTCGAAACCGACCGTCGTCTGCCATCCGGGGAGGAGCTGCTCTCCGCCTTCGGCTGTGAACGCACCGTCACCCGTGTCGGAGTAGACGATCCCTGTGGTGGTGTCGGTGATCGTGTCTGCAGCCTCGTCGTACTCGAGCGTCGAGACGTAGAGGTAGCCCTTCTGCCCGTCCGGGGCGCGCAGGCTGCCCTCGTTGGGGTCGTCGCTGAACGGGACGGAGAGCTGCTCCAGCTCCTCCGACAGCGTGAAGACGGTGGCGAGGGGAAGCGTGGTCCACCCGTCGACCGCGACGGCCTTGTCACCTTCGAACTGCGCGTCGACCTCTGCGAGCGGCTGCTCCGCCGTGCCGAGGAGTGCATCGCCGGTGTCCGGGTCGGTCGCCAGCAGGCCGTAGGTGCCGAACTGCTCGACCACGGTGACGGGGTACGTCGGCGAGTCCTCGACCCGCTCCTGCGCCGAAGCGAGGAGCGAGGAGATCGCCTGGTCCTTGGTTCCGTTGTGGCCGGTGCCGTAGTTCGTGAAGCCGATGTACCCGGTGTAGAGCAGCGTGAAGACCTGGAACACGATCAGGAAGATGATGCCGGGCGTGAGGTACTTCGCCGCGATGCGCTTGCGGGAGAAGTAGATGTAGTTGACGAGGACCGCGACGACGACCACGATGCCGAGGATCAACCACTCCTGGTGCGCGAACAGCACGAACGCGGCGTACAGGGCGATCGCATCGACGACCGCCAGCAGGAGGATCTTCAGCAGCATCCAGCCGATCGGCCCGGATGCAGCCTCGGCGATCTTGGCGGCCTGGCGCTGGCGCTTGGTCGGAGGAGCTGTGCGCTCTTCGGTGTCAGTCATGTCGTCCTCGTCATGATCCTGCCGGGGCGGGCGAAGGCGCCCACCCCGGCAGAGTCAGTGTCCTGGCTGTTACTTGATCGCGGCGGTCACGTCGTCGACGAGCTTCTGCCACGTCGTCGCCGGGTCCTCGCCGTTGATGATCGCGGCCTCGGCCACGCCCCAGTACTGCCAGACCGCACCCATGGCCGGGATGGCGGGCATCGGCACGGCGTCGGCACCGACGGCCTGGAAGCCGGCGATGATCGGGTCGGCGGCCGCGGTGTCGGCGGCAGCGGTGAGCGCGGGAAGCACGTTGCCGGCCTTGAACAGCTCGAGCTGCACGTCTTCGGTGCCGATGTAGTTCACGAGGAAGTCGTTCGCGGCGACCTTGTTCTTCGACTCCGAGCTCACGAAGAAGCCCTTCACTCCGGCGAACGGCGATGCGGTCTCACCGGTCGGGCTCGGGATCGGGTCGATCGCGACGTTGATGCCGGCGTCGGTGGCCGCACCCACGTTCCACGGACCGGTCAGCCAGAAGGCCGCCGTGCCGTCGAGGAACTGCTGCTTGGCGATCTCACCGTCGACGTCGGTGTTGAGCACGCCGGCTGCGCCCTGCGCGCCCAGCCAGTCGGCGAAGGCGAAGCCGCCCTCGCTGCCGAGCTGGAGGTCGGTGGAGTCGTAGCTGCCGGTGTCGTCGGTGCCGAACACCGGGGCGCCGAACGCGGTCTGGAACGGGTACAGGTGGTACGGGTTGCCCTCGGTCCCCTGCTCGACGACGAACTTCCCCTTGGAGATCATGTCGTCGAAGCTGGTCGCGGGAGCCGGAACCAGGTCGGCGTTGCGGAGCACGGCGATGTTCTCCACGGCGTACGGGAGCATGTAGACGGTGCCGTCGTACGTCGCCGCCTGCAGCGCGACGGGGAGGTAGTCCTCGGAGCTGTCGCCCAGCTCGATCGGAGCGACCACGCCGTTCGTGGAGAGCTCGCCCAGCCAGTCGTGCGCGCCCATGACGATGTCGGGGCCCTTGCCGGTCGGGACCTGCTGGATGAAGTCGTCCTTCATGTCATCGACCGACTTGCCCGTGAGCTCGACCTTGACGCCGGTCTTCTCCTCATAGGCATCTGCGGCGCCCTGAAGCGCGTCGACCCGCTCGGCGTCGACCCAGACGACCAGCGCACTGCTGTCGTCGGAGCCGGAGGTGTCGTCGTTGCTGGTCCCCGTGGAGCAGCCGGCAAGCGTCAGAGTCGAAACGATGGCGATCGCGCCCGCGGCGACGATGCCCCTCTTGTTCACCTTCATTGGTGTGTGCCTCTCTCAGTGCTGATCACCTGCAAGGACTGCAAGCGCTTACAGTATGCATCGAAATCAGGGGTGTTCGCAATGAGAGAGGCCGTCGATATCAACCCGTGATGCACCGAAATCCGCTTCACTTGGATGGAAACGCTTCCACGGGTCCGACGAAACCCGCTCCGTAGACTGTGGTCATGGCTGGTGGCACACTTCGCATCCGCAGGATCACGGCAGCGCTCGCGTTGGCGCTCACGGCGATGGCGCTGAGCGGGTGCACCGTGTTCGCCCCGAGCTACGGCGTCCTGGATCGAGAAGCCGAGCCGGAAGACGCCGTCCCGGACGCGGTGGCGGAGCAGGACTCCGGAGACGTCGCCGACCTGTCGTCGGCCCGCCTGGTGGGTGAACACTCCGGCAGCTCGATCTGGCTGCTGCGCGGCGTCGAACACGGAGCGGTATGCGTGCTCGCCTTCCCCGAGGACGGCGAGTGGGGCATGGCGTGCGGCGGAGAAGGCGCCCCCGTGGAGATGAGTGGTCCCGCCGGGCACTTCGTGACCGTCCCCGACGACTACCCCACGCCGGACGGAGCCACCCGGGTCTCCGACAACGTCTACGCGCTGAGCCCCTGAGTAGGATGAAACCATGGCTGACAGCTCATTTGACATCGTCTCGAAGGTCGACCACCAGGAAGCGGAGAATGCTCTGAACCAGGCCCGCAAGGAGATCGAGCAGCGCTACGACTTCAAGGGCACCGGTGCGTCGATCGCCTGGAGCGGCGAGAGCATCCTCATCATCGCGAACACCGAAGAGCGCGCCAAGGCCGTGCTCGACGTGTTCCAGTCCAAGCTCATCAAGCGCGGCATCTCGCTGAAGAGCCTCGAGTCCGGCGACCCGTTCGCCAGCGGCAAGGAGTTCCGCATCGTCTCGACGCTCAAGGACGGCATCTCCTCCGAGAACGCGAAGAAGATCAACAAGATCATCCGGGACGAGGGCCCCAAGGGCGTGAAGAGCCAGATCCAGGGCGACGAGCTGCGCGTGCAGTCCAAGAGCCGCGACGACCTGCAGTCGGTCATCGCGCTGTTGAAGGGCGCCGACCTCGATCTCGACCTGCAGTTCATCAACTACCGGTAAGCGTCGCGCTCGACGACGGAGGGGCCGGATGCGATCGCATCCGGCCCCTCCGTCGTGATTTCTGGACTGCGTGCCAGATTGTCGAATTGCATACCAATATATGGGTTTCGGTACCCAAGACTGGGAAGCGGTCGACTCGACCGACGACGCGAACGCCGCGTGACGCACTGCCGTCGTAGGGCTGCGCGATTTCGGTATTGCGAGCTTGCCCTCGTGGGGACGAGGCCGCGGCAGTTCCATGCGCTCGCGTCTTCGGTGGCCGGCGGATGCTGAGCATCCGCCGGCCACGGAAACCGCGAGCGGGCGACCACACGTAAGAAGAGCCCACCGGGGCCCGCGCTGCGCGCCCCCACGCGGACCGCGGACTCCGGTGGTGGATATTGGCATCCGAAGCGACTTCATGATGTAGTTGCCCTCCCGGGCGAATCATGGGGCGCTCGGGATCAGAAGGGCAACTGGGGGCGGATCCATGGGGAGCACCGGATCGACGAACATCGGCGAGAGCAAGCAGCTCCTGGCCGAAGAAGTCTTCCACCACATCGGCGGACAGATCATCGACGGCACGTTGGCCGCGGGTGAGCGCATCCGTGACGTCGACGTGGCGGAGGAGCTGCACGTGTCACGGACACCGGTGCGGGAGGCGCTCCAGCGACTGGAACGCCTCGGGATGGTGACGATGTATCCGAGCCGATACACGGAGGTGACGGCGGTGACCCCGGAGACCGTGGCGCAGTCGCTCGAGTTCGCCGGCTACCAGGCGGGCATCGCCGCGAGACTGGCCGTACCGAGGATCACGATGGCCCAGCGCGAGCACGTCGTCGCCCTGGTCGAGGGCTTGCACGCATCACTCGAGGACGGCACCGAGACGTCGAACGCGCGCTGGGCGGTGTTCTCCTACCTCGGCGATCACAGCGGCAACTCGCAGCATCGCACGCTGATCGACGACGCGAGCATGGTGCTGTTCCGCAACCTCCGCGATTGGGTGGTGCCGCCGTCGGATCGCGCACGCATGGGTCAGGTGTACTCCGACTTCGGCGATGCCGTCCGAAGTGCGGACGGCGACACCGCAGAGCGCCTCGTCCGGGCGATGTACTACCTGTGAGAGCTCACTGCACCGCTCGCCATGCGGTGACCCACCGGTCCAGCCGCCGATAGGCGTCCTCCCGTGCCTCGTGCCGGGAGAGGAACACGTCGTGCAGGGCACCATCGATGCGCTCCACGGTGACGCTGGGTCCGAGACGGAGTGCCGCACGGGCGATGTCGTCGACGACCAGCACGGAATCGGCTGAGGTGAGGTCCTCCGACCATCGCGTCGGGGGCACGAATCTCGCGGAGAGCAGCACGCACACCGGCGCCGTGATGGACAGGCCCGCTGCCACGGCCTTGTGCCCCGACAGGATGGCGTGCAGCCACCCCGCGTACACGGCCATGGTCTGCGCCGGGCGCCAGACCGGGTTCACCTCCATCGGGTCGTCAGGGTCGGCCACCTCCTGCTGTGCTCGCGTGTAGAAGCCGAGGTCGACCTGCGGTGCCACCTCCATCGGACGGATCCTCGCCTGCAGTTCGACCATCGGGGCGATCGCCGCTCTCGCCGGGGCGAACTGGAACTCCAGCCAGGGGCTGTTGAGGATCACCGCGTCGGCCGCTCCCGGATGCCGAGACGCCCACAGGCTCAGTGTCAGACCGCCGGTGGAGTGTCCGAGCAGGATCAGGCGCCGGTCGGATTCGACGCCTCCTTCCCCACGCCCCATGGCGTCCAGTGCCGCAGCGATGTCCTCGTCGTAGATCGCGAGATCGGCGATGTATCCCGGCGTCTGCCCGTCGCGGAGGCTGCGGCCGTACTTGCGCAGATCGAGCGCGAAGAAACGGGCGCCCCGCGTGGTCCAGAAGCGGGCGAGACGCTTCTGGAAGAAGTAGTCGGACCAGCCGTGCACGTACAGCACATCGACTCCGTCGAGGAGCGGACGGTGTCCGCGCACCCTTTCCCAGAGGCCCGGCTCTGTCGGCAGCGCGCGCACCAGCGTGGCCACGACCGGACCCTGATCGTCGACACCGAGGTCGAGAGTGCGCTGCTGGAACTCGTCACCGAGCACATCGGGAATCCAGTCGGCCATGCATTCCTCCCCCGTTCACGCCAGGCTAGCGGAGCGTGCCGAAGGGACGGGGAGGCCCGACCGAGACGGCGTTACTCGCCGCGGGAGACGCGGACCATCTCGTCGCGCGGGACCACCTTGACGCGGGCCCGCTCCTCAGGCGCGCCCAGAGCGATCTCGTGCTCGTCGAGGCGGTGCCATCCGTCCAGGTCGGTCCAGCGCACACCGCGCTCCTGCAGGAGCTCGACGATGGCCTCCTCGGAGGGGTCCTCCGGGTGCCACCAGGAGCCCTGGTCGTTGATGATGTGGCGCACGGTCTCCATCGCATCGGACTTGGTGTGCCCGATCAGACCCACCGGCCCGCGCTTGATCCACCCCGTGGCGTAGATGCCGGGGACGCGCTCGTTCGAGTCCTTCGCGAGCACCTGGCCCTCACGGTTGGGGATCACGCCGTGCTTCTTGTCGAACGGGACGCCGGGAAGCGGCGAGCCGAAGTAGCCGATGGCGCGGTACAGGGCCTGCAAGGGCACCTCGCGCAGCTCACCGGTGCCGATCGCGCCGCCCTGGCCGTCGGGCTGGGTGCGCTCGTAGACGAGAGCCGCGACGCGACCGTTCTCATCCTTGCGGACCTCGACCGGCTTCGCCCAGAAGTGCAGGTGCAGGCGTCGCGAGGCCGTGCCGCCGGCGTTGTTCACCGAATCGCGCTTGCGCCACGACTGCAAGATGCGGTCGATGACCATGACCTGCTTGTTGCTGGCGACGGCATCCTTCGCCGCATCGTCGTAGTCGAAGTCCTCGTCGTAGACGACCATGTCGACGTCCCGCAGTTCGCCGAGCTCGCGCAGCTCGAGCGGCGTGAACTTCACCTGCGCCGGCCCACGACGGCCGAACACGTGCACGTCGGTGATCTCGCTGGCCTTGAGGCCCTCGTAGACGTTCGACGGCACCTCGGTGACCAGCAGATCCTCCGCGTGCTTGGCCAGCATGCGTGCGACATCGAGCGCCACGTTGCCGTTGCCCAGCACACCGACGGATGCCGCATCCAGCGGCCATTCGCGCGGAACGTCAGGGTGTCCGTCGAACCAGCTGACGTAGTCGGCCGCTCCGTAGGAGGCGACAGCGTCGATGCCGGGGATGTCCAGAGACGTGTCGCGGATGGCACCCGTGGCGAAGATCACCGCGTTGTAGTGCTTCTTCAGGTCTTCGAGGGTGATGTCCTCGCCGAAGCGCACGTTGCCGAACAGGCGGATGTCACCGCGGTCGAGAACGTCGCGCAGGGCCGTGATGATCCCCTTGATGCGAGGGTGGTCGGGGGCCACACCGTAGCGCACCAGACCGTAGGGCGCGGGAAGCTGCTCGAACAGATCGATCGAGACGTCGAACTTGCGCTCCGCCTTCAGCAGGATGTCCGCGGCGTAGATGCCGGCGGGGCCTGCACCGACGATGGCCAGTCTGAGCTTGGTCATGGGAGGTCCTTTCGTATGCCGTCGCAACAGGCGCGCGACCCGACGGGCCGCCCGCGCGGATTCAGCTGGAGCGTTCGGCGAGGGTCTCTGCGAAGCGGGTCAGTGCCTCGCGCACGGTCCCCCGCGGCAGGCGCGTGAGGGCGTCGATCGCATCCTGTGTCCAGGCGTGCGCGAGCTCGAGGGTCTTCTGCGTGACCGCGTGATCGCGCAGCTCATCCAGCGGGCCGTCGAGGATCGCGGAGTCCGCGCCATCGGCGATCAGGGCCACACCGTCGTCGATGCGCGCCGCGAGATCGACCGCACCCGCATCGTGCTCCGCCTTCAACAGGAGGTAGGGCATGGTCGGAACGCCGGCGCGCAGGTCGGTGCCCGGCACCTTGCCGGTCTCCTCGGGCTTCGCTGAGAGGTCGATCACATCGTCGAGCAGCTGGAAAGCCACGCCGATCTTCTCGCCGTACACGCGCAGCGGCTCCTCGTACTCCGACGGAGCGTTCGAGAAGATCACACCGCCCTGAGTGGCCGCGGCGATCAGCGAACCCGTCTTGTCGGCGAGCACCTGGATGTAGAACTCGATCGGGTCGTCGCCCTCCTGCGGGCCCAGGGTCTCGTGCATCTGACCGAGGACGAGCCGCTCGAAGGTGTCGGCCTGAAGACGGATCGCGCGCTCACCGAGTCGGGACATCAACTGGCTGGCACGGGAGAACAGGATGTCGCCCGTGAGGATCGCGATGTTGTTGCCCCACACGGCGTGGGCAGCCGGTACCCCGCGACGGCGATCGGCTCCGTCCATCACATCGTCGTGATAGAGCGATCCGAGATGCGTGATCTCGAGCGCCTTCGCGACGTCGATGACCTGGGCGGTGTTGCCGTCGCCGAGCTGGGCGGCGAGGAGGGTGAGCACGGGGCGGATGCGCTTGCCACCTGCCTCGTACAGATAGCGACTCGCGGCATCGGCCAGAGGGTCGGCGACACGGACGTCGTCGGCCAGACCGGTCTCGACGAGTTCCAGCCCGTCCTCGATGGCGCGGGCGACGCGGCGGGCGGCGGGGCCGATGAAGACGCGATCGCTGAAGCCGAGACGGCTCGCCAGTAGCGAACCCGGGGCGATGGGGCTCGAAGTCACGTTCTCAGCCTACCTTCGTCCGATGTCACGGTTTCGCTCGGACGGTTCACTCCGGCTTGCGCGCTCTGTGCAGGGCCACGATGCCGAACGAGAGATTGCGGTACGCGACCTCGCTCCAGCCCGCCTCACGGATCCACGCGGAGAGCCGCTTCTGATCGGGCCACTCCCTGATCGACTCGTTCAGATAGTCGTAGGCATCGCCGTTGGTGCCGGCCACGCGGGCGACACGGGGCAGCACCTGCGCGTTGTAGAACCTGTATGCGCTGCGGAAGAGCTTCCCCGGCGGCGTCGAGAACTCGTTGATCACGAGCCGGCCCCCGGGCCTCGTGACCCGATACAGCTCGCGAAGCGCCTTCTTCGGATCGTTCACGTTGCGCAGCGCGTAAGACATGGTGACCGCGTCGAACGAGGCGTCGGGGAACGGCAGATCGGTGGCATCGGCCTGCACGAACGACAGGTTGCGCATCGCGCCGTGCCGCCGCTCCCCCTCGGCGAGCATCCCCGGGGAGAAGTCGGCTGCGACCACCTCGGCGCCGCTGCGCGCGAGGGAGGCCGACGACGACGCCGTTCCGGCACCGAGGTCGAGGATGCGCTCACCCGGCTTCGGAGCCACGGCTCGCGTGGTGGCTGCCCGCCAGAGCACGTCGTTGCCGAACGTCATGGCGGTGTTCGTGCGGTCGTAGCCCGCGGCGACCTGGTCGAACATGCCGCTGACGCGGGCGGGGTCCTTGCCGAGATCGGCGCGGTTCTTCTCGTTCGAGGTCACGAGTCCAGTCTAGGCGGGAGGCCCAGCGCTTCGAGGTGGTCGAGCCAGGGGTCGACGGTGGCGTCGTCGAACGGGGCGACCTGCGCACGCACCCGCGTCTCGAGGTCGAGGGCCAGGGACTCGAGATGGGCCATGACGTCCGCGGGATACCCGTAGCGCACACTGTGCTCGGCCCACTCGTCGCGGTCGTCGACCCAGGTGCCGTGCTCGCCCGCGACCCGCACCACGTCGAGGTCCATGTCGATCCCGGTCACGAGGAGCGGATCGTCGGACCAGTGGATGTCCCACCCCAGGTCGATGTAGATGCGCATGCCCCTGCGGTGACGGCGGTTGACCGTCACGGCATGGTCGCCGTCGGCCGGAACCAGGGTGACGTTCGGACCCCCGGCGTGGAACTCCGCGCCCGGTCGCACGCTGTGCCACCCCACGGGCTGTCCGAGCCAATCGCCCCACCGGTCGGCACCGAGATACACGCACTCGTGCCGCCAGTGCGGCGAGCCGTCCCACTTGCGCCACTGGAAGACCATCTCGGTGCCGGGTGCGGGGCGTGCATCGCTCATCCGCTCACCCTACGGCCACGCAGATCCCTGTCGCCTGAGCGGCATAGGCTGGATGCGTGCACACCCCCCACCTGGTCGTGGAGACCCGAGAGATCGACGCGGTCGAAGACCTCCTGGCGTACGCCGACCCCGCCCGTCCTCTGGCCTGGTTGCGGCGCGGAGACGGGATCGTCGCCGTCGGCCAGACCCTCAGCGAGATCCGGCCTCCCGCACATGCGGAAGCGTCACGCGTCACGTCGCTCGCGAGCGCCTGGCGGGACATGGCCGCGCATGCCGAGGTGTCCGACCCGATGGAGCTTCCCGGCACCGGGCTCGTCGCCTTCGGGACCATCGCATTCGATGAGGATTCGACAGCCGACAGCGTGCTGGTGATCCCGACGCAGGTGATCGGACGGCACGGCGACCGCTTCTGGCGCACCACGATCCGCTTCGCCGGCGCCGCGCAGGCAGGTGCGCCGGAACATCAGGTCGACCTGGTCACGCAGCCCTATGGACCGCACTGGGCCGGCACGGTGGGTCCGGGGGCCCAGACGCCTCGGGGCTACCAGGACTCGGTGCGCCGCGCCCTCACCCGCATCGCCGACGGCGAGGTGAGCAAGGTCGTGCTCGCACGCGACCTCACCGGCAGCATCCCCGCCGGATCGGACCTGCGGCGTCTGGTGCGCGCCCTGTCGACCGGCTACCCCGACACCTGGGCCTTCGCCGTCGACGGCTTGATCGGCGCGAGCCCGGAGACGCTCGTGACCGTGCACGGGGGCACGGTGACCGCGCGGGTGCTGGCGGGCACGATCGGCCGCGGAGCCGATGCGGATGCCGATACCGCCGCGTCCGCTCATCTCGCGTCGAGCGTGAAGGATCTCGACGAGCACCAGTACGCCGTGCAGAGCGTGCTCGCCTCGCTGCGCGCCCACACCAGGGCTCTGGCGGCGAGCGAGCAGCCCTTCCTGCTGAAGCTCCCCAACCTGTTCCATCTGGCCACCGATGTCGAAGGCGAGCTCGCGTCCGGAGAGACGGCACTCGACCTCGTCCGCGCGCTGCACCCGACTGCGGCTGTGGCCGGCACCCCGACCCCCGCGGCGATCGCGGCGATCCGCGAGCTCGAGCCCTTCGATCGCGGGCGCTACGCGGGCCCCGTCGGCTGGGTGGACGCCGCAGGCAACGGCGAGTGGGCGATCGCGCTCCGCTGCGCCCAGTTCACCGAACGGGCGGGAGAGATCGGCGTGACCGCATACGCGGGCGCCGGTATCGTCGCCGGCTCCGATCCCGAGAGCGAACTGCTCGAGACGCGCGTGAAGTTCCGTCCGCTGGTCGACGCGCTGGCCTGACCGCGGCGCACGCTCAACTGGCGGCGAGGCGCTTCTTCTCGGCCTCGACGTCGAAGTCGGCACTCGGCCACTGCGGATCGATGTCCTCCAGTGCCGCGAGTAGCAGCTCCTGCACCGCGAGTCGCGCGTACCATTTCGCATTCGCCGGGATCACGAACCACGGGGCCGCGTCGGTCGACGTGCGGTCGAAGACGGTCTGATACGCGTCCATGTACTGCGGCCAGAGCATCCGCTCGTCCACATCACCCGGGTTGTACTTCCAGTACTTGTCCGGACGTTCGAGGCGCTCCATCAGCCGCGCCTTCTGCTCTTCGGGCGAGATGTGCAGCATGACCTTCACGATCCGGGTGCCCGATGCCGCGACGCGCGCCTCGAACTCGTTGATGGCGTCGTAGCGGCGCTCGATCTCCGCGGGCGGGGCGAGTTCGCGCACGCGCCCGATCAGCACATCCTCGTAGTGCGAGCGATCGAACACCCCGATGAACCCCGGCTCCGGCAGACGCTTCTCGACACGCCAGAGGAAGTCGTGCGCGCGCTCCTCGGCCGTCGGCGCCTTGAATGCGGCGAGCGCGACGCCCTGCGGATCGACACCGCCGACAACGTGCCGCACGATGCCGCCCTTGCCCGCGGAGTCCATCGCCTGCAGCACCAGGAGAACGGCGTCCTTCGCCACGCCGACGCGGCTCTCGGCGAACAGCCGTTCCTGCAGCACGTTGAGGTCCGCCAGGCCTGCCGCGAGGTCGGAGACCCCGTGCGACTTGCCGTGGTCGTAGCCGGGCTTGGCATCGGGGTCGACATCGGCGAGACGGAATCCCTCGCCGACTCGCAGCTTCTGCGTCCAGGTGTGCGCGTTCATACGCACATCCTGCCAGTCAACGCGCCAGCGGCACCTCGATGATCTGACGGCCGCCGCGCGGCGAGGTCAGCGCCTGATCGAGTGCCGTGCGGGTGGTGACGCGCTGGTACTCCCAGCCGTAGGCGAGGGCGAGGTGTTCGAGGCGGACGGTGTGCGGCGTGTAGAAGGCCCGGTCGAGGTCGCCCGGCCGGGCGGAGGATGCGACCTCGAGGGCATCGAAGATCGTGCCGCCGCCGTCGTTCCCGACGATGACCTGCAGCCGAGGCTCCGTCTCGTCCGGCGGCAGCAGCAGGGCGCCGACATCGTGCAGGAAGGCCAGATCGCCCAGCAGCACACGGGTGATCCCTGGTGCTCCGGCCGCCTGACTGGAGATCGCGACACCTGTCGCGGTGGCTATCGTGCCGTCGATGCCGGCGAGACCGCGGTTGGCGTGGACGGGGACCTTCTTGCCGCCGAGCACCTGATCGGCGACGCGCACCAGGCGCGAGGATCCGAACACCAGGCGATCGTGCGGCCAGGTGGCGCGCCACACGGCATCGACGAGGAGCTCGCGATCGAGCGGGCGGCGGACCGCGTCGAGCTCGGCTTTCACCGCTTCTCTGCGCGCAGCGAAGTCGGCGGATGCCAGCGCCTCCGGGTCGGGGGCGTGCTCGCTCAGGTCCACGACCTCAGCGGCGGACGCGCGCATCCACTCGCCGAGCCAGTCGCGATCGGCGGCCCCCGGGGTGACCGCGACCGCGTCGACTCCGCGCGTGCGGTGGTTGAGGTTCAACTCCTCGCCGCCGTGGCGCACGGCGACGATCTCGACGTCCTGTCGCGCGAGCAGCGCGGCGACCTCGCGGCTGAGAGTGGGATGGCCCAGCACCACGACCCGCTCGATGCGTCCGCCGAGGTCTTCGCGAGCCAGCAGGCGACGGTAGCCGTGCACGACCTGACGTCCGAACCGCGCACCGCTCACGATCTCGGCGATCAGCGGCCACCCACCGGCATGCGCGATCTCTTCGGCATCGGGGCCGGCATCGGCCCCGGCGATCACGACGGTGCGCCGACTGCGGTCGAGCTCGAACGGCTCCTCCTTCAGCCCCGAGGGAACTTCGCCCCGGACGGGTTCGATGGAGGGAAGGTCCCCCGAGAGGGGCTCTCTCGTGGGAAGGTTCAGGTGCACGGGCCCGGCGACGCCACGGAGGCCGCTCTCGACCTCGCGTGCCCCCATCGACGCGGCGACCGCCCGTTCGGCGAGTCCGGCCCAGTCGCCCTCGCCCGGCACCGGAGCATCGAGCGCGTCACGCACCCACGGACGGAAGAGGCCTTCCTGGAGCGTCGCCTGGTTGGCGCCGACGCCGCGCAGCTCCGGGGGGCGGTCGGCGGTGAGCAGGAGCATCGGGACCCCGGAGTGGAACGCCTCCATGACCGCGGGAAGCAGGTTGCCGACGGCCGTCCCCGAGGTGCACACCACCGCTGCGGGCATGCGTGTCTCCTTGGCGATGCCGAGGGCGGTGAACCCCGCGACCCGCTCGTCGATGCGGACGTGCACGCGGAGGTGTCCGTCATCGGCGGCACGCACAGCGGCGAGCGCGAGTGCCTGCGACCGCGAGCCCGGCGACACCACGATGTCGCGCACACCGTGGCCGACGAGCTCGGCGATCAGGGTCGCCGCGGCGTCCATCGCCGGCGACGACGTCACGGGCGCTGGTCCGTGGCAGGAGGCTCGTCGGTCTCGTCGTCCAGGCGTGCCAGCTCCTCCTCGAGGCGGCGGATACGCGCATCCTGCTCGGACTTGCTGATGCTGCGGAGGAAAGCAGGGTCGTCATCCGGTGCGACGACAGGACGGACACCGGGATCGTTCGCCCGACGGCGGCCGATCACGAACCAGAGGATGCCGCCGATCACGGGAAGGAGCACGACGATCGCGATCCAGAGCGGTTTGGACACACCCCGGTGCCGCGTCGCCGGCTGCACTGCACAGTCGACGATGCTGAACACCCAGAACACGGCGGCGAGGAAGCCGCCGACGATCAGTAGTCTCGCCACCCCTCCAGTCTAGGCGTGTCGCGACCGCTCCGGCCCCGGGGAGGACAGAGGCGGCGTTGCTAGACTGCGCGGGAAATGCTGCCCCCATCGCCTGATCCGTCGCCGCGAGCGGGGGCCGAACGGCTGCTGATCGCCCGTGTGATCATCGCCGTCGGCCTCGCGCTCCTGCTCGTCGTCGGCGCCTGGTCGACGTCTCGGGGTTCCGCCGACGTGCACGCGACACTGTGTCTCGCCTCCGGTGTCTCGGAGTCGGCCGCGGCTGCCCCGACCTCAGCCGATGCCGAGAGCGCAGCGACGGTCGATGTGCTGTCCTCCGGCGTGGGCATCTGCCTGCTCGCGGTGCTGGGGTCCGTCGCCTTGATCCTGCTGTTCCGCCGGCTCACGGGCCATTCGACACGGACGCTCGACGTCCACTCTCCGCACGCGGCGACTCCGAGCCGGGCGGGCTCCGGCATCCTCGTCTCCGCTCTCACCCTCACGCAGCTCTCCATCTCCCGCACCTGATCCACGACGAGCGTCCGCGCCGCCCGCCGGCGGCACCTTCCCTCGTCGTACCCGTGTGTCTGGAGACCCCATGAAGAACTCTGTCAAAGCGACCCTGGTCGCCATCGCCGTCGCCATCGTCCTGCTGATCGCCGGGATCGTGTTCGCGATCAGCCAGCAGCAACCCGCCGCACCCTCGGCAGAAGGAGAACCGCAGCAGACCGTCCGCACCGACTCGCATGTGCTCGATGACGGGGGCGACGGCGCCGTGACCGTCGTCGAGTTCCTCGACTTCGAATGCGAGGCGTGCGGTGCGTTCTACCCCGTGGTGGAAGATCTCCGCGAGAAGTACGACGGAGAGATCACCTACGTCGTGCGCTACTTCCCGCTTCCCGGTCACATCAACTCCACGCAGGCCGCGTTGGCCGCCGAGGCGGCCGCTCGGCAGGACCGCTTCGAGGACATGTACCACCGCCTGTTCGAGACCCAGGCACAGTGGGGCGAGCAGCCAGAGGAGACCCCTGAGGTGTTCCGAGGCTTCGCCGAGGAGCTCGGCCTCGACATGGCCGCCTACGACGCCGCGATCGCCGATCCGGCCACCGCGGAGCGGGTGCAGTCCGACAAGACGGACGGTGAGAAGCTCGGGGTCAACAGCACGCCGACCTTCTTCGTCGCCGGGGAGAAAGTCGTGCTGCAGGAGTGGGACGACCTCGAGCAGGCCATCGAGAAGGCCGTGAACGGCTGAGACGACGGGCGGGAACACGCGGTTTCCGTGTCGAAGCCGCGCGTTCCCGCCACACCGATATTCTGGCCGCACACCCAGGAGAGGCCAGAATGACCATCGACATCTCAACCGCTTTGCAGACGACCCACAACGCCCGCGAACTCACGGGACTCCCGACCTCCGACGGCGGGACGCTCACCTCCGGCCTCCTCTTCCGGTCGGACGCGCTGGCTGCATTGACGGATGAGGGGATGCAGGCCCTGACCGATCTGCGTATCGGCACGGTCATCGACCTGCGCACGGACGGCGAGCGCTCCCGTGCCGCCGACCGACTGCCCGACGACGGCAGCGTGACACTGATCGAACTTCCCATGCAGGGCGGGGCGATGGACGAGATGGTCAAGAAGTTCCTCCCCGCGGCCGGGAGCGCTGGTCTCTCCGTGACCCAGGTCACCGAGGTGCTGAAGCAGGTGCCGACGCTGGAGGAGCTCTACACCTCGATCCTGGAGTCCAGTGCCCCGCAGTTCGCCACCATCGCCAGGACGGTGCTCGCCGCCGCGCGCACCGAGCGGCCGGGAGTGCTGTTCCACTGCACTGCGGGTAAGGACCGCACCGGCCTCGCTGCCGCGATCCTGCTGCTCGTCGCGGAGGTTCCCCGTGAGGAGATCGTCGCCGACTACACCCTCACGGAGAAGAACCTCGCGCGCGGATTCGCCGAGGCCCTCACCGCGCTGATCACCTCTCTCGGAGTCCCCCTCACCCCGGCGCTGAAGACCCTCGCCACCGAATCGCCGGCGTCGGCGATCGAGACGGCGATGGAGTGGATCACCGCGAATCACGGAGACGTGTCGGGCTACCTGCGCAGCGGTGGGATGACGGCCGAGGAGATCGCCGACCTCCGACGGGTTCTCCGCGGCGAGTAGGAGCGGCCTCCGCGGCGGAGCCACCTCCCTCGCTACGCTGAGCGCATGACCGAGGAGCACTCCCCCTCTCCGCATCCCGTGATCGCCGTCGTCCGGCGCATCCCCGCGACGCTGACGATGGTGCTGCTGATCCTCGTCGTCGGGGTGGTCTCGCGCGGACTCTGGACACCGTTCGAGGACACCGCGCTCTTCCAGAGCGTCGCCTACGGTCTTCCCAACCTGGCCGACGGCAAGTGGTGGACTCCGCTCACCGGCACGTTCTTCGTCAACGAGCCGTGGGTGTATCTGTTCACCATCGCGGGCTTCTGGGGCATGGCCTACCTGGAGTTCCGTCGCGGGTCGCGCATCGCGCTCGCCTACTACTGGATCGGGCAGCTGTTCGCGATCTTCGCCACCGCGCTGCTGCTGTTCCTGCTGTCGCAGTTCCCCTGGGCCTGGGCGACGGAGCAGGCCCAGGCACTCGACGTGGGGGCATCCGGCGGCACCATGGCCTGCATCGCCGCCGCGGTCGGGCTGTTCCGTCCGCCGTGGCGAGTGCGCGGCTGGCTCATCCTGCTCGGCTTCGTCTTCATCGCGATGCTGTTCTGGGGCAAGGTCGCCGACCTCGAACACCTCCTCGCGGTGCTGCTGATCCTCGTGGTCGACCGGTCGCTGCGGGTGCGGCACACCACGGTCCGCGAGCAGCGGCTGATCGCCGTGGTCGCGATGCTCGTCCTCGGCGCCGTGGAGATCATCACGACGTTCGTGGCGACCGACGGCCCCTTCGGCCAGACCGATCCCGCGTCCGGCGGATTCATCGACCTGGCGATCGATCTCGTCGTGATCCTCGTGTTGGTGAACGGCCTCCGACGCGGGCGCCGCTGGACCTGGGTGCTCGCGCTGTTGCTGGGGATCTTCAACGTCCTCACTGCCACTCTCGTGCTGATCCTGATCACGGTGTACAGCCAGGCTCAGGTCGATTTCCGTTGGGATGGAGACACCGAGCTCGCTCTGGCGAACGGGTTCCTCTGGCTGATCATGCTCGTGTACCTGATCTGGGTACGCCGCGCTTTCCGCGCCAAGCGGCGAGCCAAGCTCGGCACGCAACCCGCCCCCACCGTCGAGGACATGAAGCAGCAGCTGCGCACGCACGGAGGCGGCACGCTCTCGTGGATGACGACCTGGGACGGCAACAGCTACGCCAGGGTCATCGGCGGCATCGTGGCCTACCAGCGGCGCAACGGCGTCGCCCTCGCCCTCGCCGACCCGATCGGACCGGCACAGACGCGCGCCGAGGCCGTGACCGACTTCATCCACGCCGCCGAGCTGGCCGGTCTCGTGCCGTGCTTCTTCAGCGCCGACGAAGCCACGCGCGCCGCCGTGCCCTCGACGTGGCGGAGCATCGTGGTGGCGGACGACACGATCGTCGACCTCCCCGGCCTGGAGTTCACCGGCAAGCGCTGGAACTCCGTCCGCACCTCGCTCAACAAGGCGGGCCGCGAGGAGATGACGTTCCGGATGACGCACCTGAAGGCCGAACCGTGGGGTGTGCAGCAGCAGCTGCGCGCGATCTCGGAGGCCTGGGTGGGAGACAAGGATCTGCCGGAGATGCGTTTCACGCTCGGCACGCTCGACGAGGCGGAAGACCCGGAGGTGCGACTCGCGCTGGCCCTCGCTCCGAACGGCGACGTCGACGGGTTCCTGTCGTGGCTGCCGGTCTACGGCGAAGGCGGCGTCGTGCGCGGCTGGACCCTCGACCTCATGCGGCGTCGCGAGGGCGGCTTCGGGCCGGTGATGGAGTACCTCATCGGATCCTCCGCCCGCCAGTTCGCCGACGAGGGCGCACAGATCATGTCGCTCTCAGGGGCACCGCTCGCCCACGACTATCCACCGGATGCCGGGATGATCGCAGCGCTCAGCGACCGGCTCGCCGAGGCCCTGGAACCGGTGTACGGCTTCGGGTCGCTGCACCGTTTCAAGCAGAAGTTCCACCCGCG
This sequence comes from Microbacterium sp. Ag1, assembly GCF_001005635.1. Taxonomy (NCBI): domain Bacteria; kingdom Bacillati; phylum Actinomycetota; class Actinomycetes; order Micrococcales; family Microbacteriaceae; genus Microbacterium; species Microbacterium sp. Ag1. The sequence continues at coordinate 102,621 of NZ_LBCR01000028.1, read as the reverse complement.
GTACGAGACCATGTACCTGCTGTTCCGTGACGAGAGCGACCTCACCCGCATCGGCGGAGCGCTCACCCGGGCCTTCCTCCCGGACGCGACCCTGCGGCAGTTCGCCGGCGCAGGGCTCGAGCTCGTGCGCGGCGGCAAGGACTGACGCCGGCGGGATCCGCACCGGGGAATCCGCATGAGTACGATCGGTGTCGTGCTCGATGAAGACCGCCTCCGCTCTATGGCCGACGGCCTGGGAAAGGTGCCAGGGGTGCGAGCCGTCGCGTTGGGCGGCAGCCGCGCGCGCGGGACGCACCGTCCCGACTCCGACATCGATCTGGGGCTGTATGTGGAGGCGGACGTCGACCTGACCGCCCTCGCGGAGGCGGCGCGCGGATGGACCGGTGAAGACGTCGAGATCGCCGGCCGCGGCGGATGGGGACTCTGGGTCGACAGCGGGGCCTGGCTGATCGTCGACGGCGCACCGGTCGACCTCATCCTCCGCGACGTGACCCGCGTCGAGGACCAGTGCGCCCGCGCCGTCCGTGGCGAGTTCGCCTTCCACTCCCAGCCGGGACATCCGCTCGGCTTCCTCGACGTCGCCTATGCGGGTGAGGTGGCGACCGGCGTGCCGCTCTGCGACCCGGACGGGATCCTCGTCGCGCTGGCTCAAAGCGTGACTCCGTACCCCGACGCCCTCCGCGCGGCGTTCATCGAGAATCTCTGGCAGGTCGACTTCCTGCTGAACGCAGCCACGAAGGGCGCGAAGACGGGCGATGCCGCCTACGTGGCGCTGTGCGGAACCACAGCGGCCATGCTGATCGCCCATGCCTGGCACGCGGCCGCCGGCCAGTGGGTGACGAACGAGAAGGGACTGGTGCCGAACGTGGCACGGCTCCCGATCGACACGGCGGGGTTCAGCGCGGCAGCCGCCGCGGTGCTCGGAAGCATCGGATCCGCGCCGGAAGAGTTGCTGGCGTCGATCGCACGGCTGAGGGGGCTGCCGCGCCCGGCAACCCCCTCGGACTGAACCTCAGCCGGCCGTCTCCACGAGTGCCGCGGGAGCGTCGCCCGTCGTCTCGCCGGCCGGGCGCTTCGCGGTGTTCGCGATGTGCGCGCGGCTGACGACGATCACCGCCACGATCATGAGCGCGACCCCGAGCCAGTACGGGGCCGCGTGGCTGACCAGTGCGTAGAGCGCACCGGCGATGAGCGGGGCCGCCGTGCCCATCGCCGCATTCAACGACTGGGTGGCTCCGCCGAGCCAGCCCTGCTCGTCGTCGCCGACGGCGTTGGACATCGCCCCGTCCATCGCGGCCTGGGACGCCCCCTGGCCGGCGGCCAGCATCAGGGCGCCGACGATGAACACCCACGGCTGCGCGAAGACGGAAGCCACGACGGCGAGGGCCGCGAGACCGATCATCTGCGCGACGATGCCGCTCACGATCACTCCGCGCTCGCCGATGCGCGGAAGCAGGATGCCCAGCAGCACGCCCTGGATGAGGATGTCGATGATGCCGACGGCCGCGGTCAGGAGTCCGATCTGGGTCGGTCCCCACTGGATGGAGTCCAGGGCGAGGACGCTGAAGTTGTTCACGAAGAAGCCGAACGGCAGCGCGAGCAGACCGAAGCCGATCATCAGCCCGCGCAGCTCCTTGCGTCCGAAGGCCTCCTTGAAGACGGCGAAGGGCTGCACATCGCGCAGCTTGATCGTGGCGATCCGGTTGCCCGGCTTCAGGCTCTCCGGGAGGAGGAAGATGCTGAGGATCGCGATCGTGACGGCGACGGCGGCGGTGAGGAACACCGGGAGCTGGATGCTGATCGCGGCGAGCAGTCCTCCGATGGCCGGACCGATCATGGTGCCGATCCCCGAGAGCGCACCGAGGAGGCCGAAGCGCTTGGCCCGCTGCTCCGGCGGGGTGATGTCGGCCAGGTAGGCGAAGAGGGCAGGCAGGTCGCCCGCGGTGAGGCCCTGGATGACGCGAGCGAGCACGAGCACCCAGAGGGCGCCGCCGAATCCGAACAGCGCCATCGAGAAGGCCGCACCGAATGCCGCGACGATGATCACGGGTCGACGTCCGAAGCGGTCTGAGAGACGTCCGAGGAAGGGCGCGACCAGGAAGGCGCACAGCCCGTTGATCGCTTCGAGCACGCCGACCCAGATGGCCAGATCGCTTTCGTGCGAGACGTACTGGAGCACCACGAAGGGCAGCACCGGGAGAACGACGGTCATGCCGATGACGGTCAGCATCGTGAGCACGATGAGCATGATCCACGCGCGGTTCTGATCCCGTCGCATGAGAGAGGTGGGTGAAGTCATACCGAAAGTGTAGTCATACCAGTTTTGGTGTCAAGCCAGTTCTATAGTGGGTTCACGATAGACTCTCGAACATGACCAATCCCGCACCTCTCGGTCGCCGCGAACGGAAGAAGGCCGCGACCCGCAAGGCGATCTCCGACGTCGCGACGGCCATGTTCCTGGAACGCGGCTTCGATGAGGTGAGCATCCGCGAGGTCGCCGATGCCGCAGACGTCTCCCCCACGACCGTGTTCGCGCACTTCCCTCAGAAGGAGGCGCTGGTGTTCGACGAAGACGACGAGCAGCGCGATCGCCTGGTCGCCGCCGTCCGCGAGCGCCCGTCAGGGAGCACCATCAACCGCGCGATCCATGACTTCTATGCCTCAGAGCTCCGCGCGAACGTCGACGAGCACGGAGACGAGATCACTCGCACCTTCATGCGCTTCCTGAACGAGACACCGGCGCTGCGCGACTACGCGGCGAAGATGTGGCTCCGACACGAAGACGCCCTCTCCGACGCGATCGCCGACGAACTGGGACTCGATACACCCACCCCGGAGATCCGGGTCTACTCGCGGTTCATCCTGCAGATGCAGCTGCTCGTGAACGAGAACGACGACCCCTTCGGGACGCTCGAAGCGGGATTCGTGATCCTCGAGAACGGCTGGGCGCCGGTCGAAGCCGGCCTCAGCGGATCCGCCAGCTAGAGAGCCCTCATGCGCTCGCCAGTTCCGCCCAGGCGTAATCGGGGAGCTCGATCGCTTCGGACTTGTTGAGCATGCGCGCGACGAGCTGGCGCATCGGCCAATGGTGCATGAGGCGGGCGGACAGCACCCGCATCCGGAGCATGAAGCGCCCTCTGGGCAGGAAGCCGTCGACCCCTCCCGGCGGGAGCGCGTGCGCGGCAGTGACGTAGGGGCGCATGATCCGCTCATACGAGGCGAATGCCGACGCATGGTCGCCGCGTGCGCGTCCGAGCTCACCCGCCAGCACGTATGCACCCACCAAGGCAAGACTCGTTCCCATTCCGGTGAGAGGCGAGCCGCAGTAGCCGGCATCGCCGACGAGCCCCACCCGCCCTGTGGTCCAGTGCTCCATGTGCACCTGACTGATGGTGTCCAGGTGGAACTCCTCGTCCGCTTCTGCCGCGGCGAGCAGTTCCTCCGAGCGCCATCCCATGCCCGCGAAGACCTCACGGAGGAGACGCTTCTGGCTGGCGACATCACGCCTGTCGATATCCCGCCCGGCGTCGGCGAACGCCAGCATCGCCTTCGCCGATCCGCCGCGCTCGGGTCGAAGAGCGAGCATCCGCCCCGGTTCGCTGTACATGTCGAACCAGGAGTCGAGGGGTCCCGGATCGAGCACCGTGCAGTATCCGAGGTACGCGCCGAGGTGCACGACATAGTCAGGCTCCGGGCCGAAGGCGAGCGCCCGCACGCCGGAGTGGATGCCGTCGGCGCCCACCACGATGTCGAAGGTGCGGATGAGCCCGCTGCGGAACGTGACCTCGACACCCTCCAGCCCGTCGACCATCTCCTCGATGCGGTCGCCGAAGATCATCTCGGTGTGACCGAAGACCAGGTCGTGGAGGATCTCCGTGAGGTCACCTTTCATGATTTCGAGCTCGGTGACGGGGCTGCCGTCTCCGACGAAGAGGTCTGCAGGCATCGTGGCGAGCTCCTGCCCTGCGCTGTCGATGTAGCGCAGCCCTTTCTCATGGACGAGGCGGTCGCGAACCTGCGACATGATGCCCATCCGCTGAGCGACGACCTCACCGAGGCCGCGCAGGTCCACGGCTTGGCCGCCGAGGCGGAGTTCCGGCGCCTGCTCGACGATCGTGGAGCGGATGCCCTGCCGGTGGAGCCAATGCGCGAGGGCGGGTCCTGCGATTCCGGCACCGGAGATGAGTACACTGTATTCGTTCATGAAAGGCACGGTAATACAGCCCGATACGCCGTACAAGTGTTCTAATCGCAAGGGTGGTGTACTAGTACAGTGCGGACGATTTCACAGAGCATTGCGGCGGAGATCGCCGATCGAATCGCTTCCGGCGAGCTGGGCCCTGGCGAACGAGTGCCCTCAGCGCGCCGCATCATGCGGGAGTGGGGCGTCGCGATCGCCACGGCGACCAAGGCGCTCGCGCTCCTGCAGCAGCAGGGACTCATCGTCTCGACGCCAGGCATCGGGAGCATCGTCGCCTCCGTCTCCCCTCCCCCGTCCGCTCGCCTGTCGACATCGACGGTCGTCACCACCGCGATCGCGATGGCGGACGCCGAAGGCATGGAAGCGATCTCCATGAGGCGGATCGCCGCCGAGCTCGGCACCCCGACCATGTCGTTGTACCGGCACGTCGACAGTAAGGACGGCCTCATCCTGCTGATGATCGATGCAGTCCTCGGGGAGGATCCGCTCCCCGAGCCCTCTGCGGACTGGCGCACCGACCTCGAGGTCTCGGCGCGCCTGCAATGGTCGGTCTTCCAGCGGCACCCGTGGCTCGCCGGGGTGATGTCGATCTCGCGACCGCAACTCGTGCCGAATGGATTCCGCTACACAGAGTGGTGCCTGCGAGCGCTCGAGCCGCTCGGCCTCAGCATGGAGACGATGATGCACATCAGCGTCATCGTGTTCAGTCACGTGAAGTCGTTGGCGACCGACATCGCCTTCGAAGCCGAACAGCGACAGGACACGGGGCTCACAGCGGACGAGTACATGACCACGCGGTCGACCGAGGTCACGGCCATGATCTCGCCGGTGGACCTGCCTCTGCTCGCGTCTCTCGTGCAGTCCGACGACTTCGATCTCGACCTCGACGCCCTTTTCGAGTTCGGCCTGCAGCGCCTGCTCGACGGCATCGAGACCTGGATATCGCGCGGTGTCAGTCGTCGCGGGGGCGCCGACGCAGGCTCTTGACATCCGTGCGCCGCTGCTTCGCCTTCAGCCGGCGCTCCTTCGATCCCCGAGTCGGCTTCGTCGCTCGACGCGGCGGAGCGGGCGGACGCAGCGCCTCCTCCACGAGAGCGACGAGTCGATCGCGCGCCGCATCCCTGTTCCGCAGCTGTGCGCGGTGCTCCGAGGCGGCGATCGTCAGCACGCCGTCGACCAGGCGACCACTCAACCGTTCGAGCAGTCGCTCGCGTTGATGCGGTGAGAGCACCGGCGAGCGCGCCGCATCCCAGACCAGCTCCACGCGGGAATCGGCCGTGTTCACGCCCTGACCGCCCGGACCGGACGACCGCGAGAAGCGCCACGACAGCTCGGCCTCGGGGATGGTGAGACCCGACGAGACCCGCAGACCGGGGCGATGGGCGGAGGGCATGCCTCCATCATCGGGCCTCGCGTCGCACTCGCACCGCACCGCACCGCACCGCGCCGCGCCGCGCCCCGTTAGCATGGCGAGGACGGCAGGCCGGATTTCGAGCCCGCGGCGCAGCCCGTCACGCGGAGCACGAATGAACTCATACCGGCAGGATGATTGGGCGGCGAGCCCCTCGTATCCGTCGACCGTGAACGAGCCGTACCTGATGGGCACTGGTGTGGTCACCGCCGAAGACACGGGAACCCGTCCGCTCTCTCCCCCGCACAGCCACGCCGACCCGATGCTCGCCTGGTGCTATCGCGGCACGGTGTGGGTGCACCTGCAGGATGCGCGGTGGCGACTCGCTCCCGGTCAGGGCGTATGGATCCCGGCCCACACCCCACACACCGCTCATCACGAGGCGGACTCGACGGGCTGCTACACCTACATCCCCGACTCCGCGCTGATCACCCCGATCGACGGCATCACCCGGGTGCTCGTGCCGCGCGCCGTGCAGGAGATGCTGCTGCACCTCGGCATCAACGACATGCCCACCGACCTGCGCGTGCGCATCCAGTCCGTCCTGATCGAGATGCTCCAACAGCCGCTGCCGGAGGCCGCGAGCGAGTGGGGCGAGGTGCCGATGCCCGCCGACGAACGCGTGGCAGCTCTCGTGCAGACCGTGCTCGCCGACCCCGGCGACCCCCGCAGTGCGATCGAGCTGTTCCTCGCCCACGGCCTCCACGAGCGCACGGTGCTGCGCATCTTCCAGAACGACGTCGGCATGAGCTTCGGGCGCTGGCGCACCGGAGTGCGGATGACTCTCGGAGCCCGACTGGTCGTGGACGGCACCCCCATCGGCGCCGCCGCGCACCGCTGCGGCTACGCCACGACGAGCGCCTTCTCCGCCGCATTCAAGGACCGCTTCGGCCTGACCCCGCGACAGCACGTGGCACGGGTGCATTCCGACGCCGCCCACCAGCTGTACTGGCGCTGACGGCACGGCATTCCCGGTCGCCCGACGGTCGATCCGACCGGCGTTTGTCGGTTCCGCGATACAAGTCGTCGCTCCCGCAACACTGAGCGCGCCATCCGCGTTCTAGCATCGTTCTGTTAGGGCATGCTTACCTAACTTCTCGCCGCGTCGATGCGGCAACACCCTCCCCCCTTCCCGAAGGAGAACCATGTCGCACGCTTCTGCGCGCCCGAAGATCCGCCGAGGCTCCGCCCTCGTCGCCGCGGCCGTCGCCGCCGCCCTCACGCTGGCCGGGTGCTCGACCGCGCCCGGTGAAGCTGCCGATTCGGCGCCCACCGCAACCGACGGCGTGGTGATCGAGCACGGCCACGGGAAGACCGTGATCCCCGAGAAGCCGCAGCGCATCGTCACCCTCGGCTGGATGACGGCCGACATCGTCGCCGCCCTCGGCACCAACCCCGTGGGCATGGAAGAGGTGTGGGGCGCGGGCGAGAGCGGCTACCAGCCCTGGTTCGAGGACTACGTCACCGAAGAGTACGGCGAGACGCCCGAGATCATCCCCTTCCTCGAAGACGGCCCCAACTACGAGGCCATCAAGGAGCTCAAGCCCGACCTGATCCTGAGCCTGTACTCGGGCATCTCCGACATCGAGTACGAGCGCCTGACCGAGATCGCCCCGACCGTCCCCTACATCGAAGGTCCGTGGAACCCCGGCACGTGGGAGGACATGACCCGCACGGTCGGCAAGGCCCTGTCGGAAGAGGACAAGGCCGACGAGCTGATCGCCGAGACCGAGGAGCAGATCACCACTCTCGCCGGCGAGCACCCCGAGTTCCAGGACAAGACCTTCGTCTGGGGTCTGACCCTGAACGAGGGCGGCACCGACCTCGGCGTCTACCTCGAGTACGACCCGCGCGTGCGCATCACCGAGGCCCTCGGATTCACGTCCACCTCGGCGATGGACAGCTTCCTCAAGACCGCCGAGGGCGACAACTGGTACACCGGCGTCAGCCTCGAGAAGCTCTACGACGTCCAGGCCGACCTGTTCGCCGCGTGGGGCAGCAGCGCCGACGAGGGGAAGTACACCGTCGAGAACAAGGTCGTCTCCCGCTGGAACCCGATCGCGAACGGTTCGTACGTGATCTACGCCGACGCCGCCGAGGCCTCCGCCATCAGCGCTCCCACCGTGCTCTCGCTGAAGTACATCCTGCCGAAGTACGTCGACGACCTCGCCGGCGCGCTGCAGGGCGAGCCGACCATCACCGGCAAGTGACGCACGGGATGTCCCTGACGACGGACGACGTCACGGACGTCTCGAACACGGGTGCGGGGAGTCGCGAAGGCGGCTCCCCGCACCGCAACGGGACGCTCGTTCTGGGACTCGTCATCGCCGCGGGCGTGCTGGCGATCGCCGCCATCGCCTCGCTCGCCGTCGGCGCCCGCGCGATCGACCCCGTCACCGTCCTGCAGTCGCTCTTCACCTACGACGACGAGAACCCGCTGCACCTGATGGTCATGGAGCTGCGCGTGCCCCGCACCCTGCTCGGCATCGTCGTGGGCGCGGCTCTCGCCGTGTGCGGCGGACTGATCCAGGCCTTCACCCGCAACCCGCTCGCCGACCCCGGCATCCTCGGGGTCAACGCCGGTGCGTCGTTCGCCGTCACGTTCGCCGTCGGCGTGCTCGGGTTCACCACCCCCGGCGCCTACGTGCCCTTCGCCCTCGGCGGCGCCTACGTGCTCACCCTACTCGTGTACATCCTCGGTTCCTTCGGCGCCTCGGGCGCGACCCCGATGAAGCTCACCCTCGCCGGGGTGGCCCTGGGCGCCGCCTTCACCGGGTTCACCACCGCCATCGTGCTGCGCGACACCAGCACGCTTCAGGTCATGCGGTTCTGGGGTGTCGGCTCTATCGGTGGACGCACGATCGACCAGCTCACCTGGGCCGTGCTGCTGATCGTCGCCGGGCTGCTGATCGGCCTGTTGTGCGCGCGTTCCCTGAACGCCCTGGCACTCGGGGACGACCTGGCGCAGGCCCTCGGCGCTCGCGTGCGGGTGACCCGCATCCTCGTCATCATCGCGGTGACCCTGCTGGCGGGAACCAGCGTCGCCGCCGCCGGACCCATCGCTTTCGTCGGACTCATGATCCCCCACATCGTGCGCTGGTTCACCGGACCCGATCAACGCTGGGTGCTCGCGTACTCGATGATCATCGGCCCCGCCCTCCTGCTCCTCGCCGACATCCTGGGCCGCATCGTGCTCCCGAACGGGGAGATGCGCGTCGGGATCGTCACCGCCCTCCTCGGAGCCCCGATCCTGATCGTGCTCGTGCGCCGCAAGCGGGTGAGCGGGCTGTGAGCATCGATCAGAAGCCGGTCACCGCGTCGGGCACGCCAGCGCGGCCGACCGACGTCGCGCCCGTGGACCACGGCCGACGCCTGTTCCGGATCGAGACCGCGCGCGTCGCGACCCTCATCCCGGTGCGCTCCGTGGTCGTGTGTCTCATCCTCCTCGTCGTGATCGTCGGAGCCGGCCTCTTCTCCATGACGCTCGGCGCCTACGAGGTCGACTTCGCGGCCGTCATCCGGGCGATCTTCGATCCCTCCTCCGACCCCGACATCCGCCAGGTGGTCGTCGAATGGCGCCTGCCCCGGGTGCTGTTCGCCGTGCTGTGCGGCGCTGCCCTGGCCCTCGCCGGTGGCATCTTCCAGTCCCTCACGCGCAACCCGCTCGGCTCCCCGGACATCATCGGCTTCGGCATCGGGGCCCAGTTCGGTGTGACGCTCGTGATGGTCGTGCTCGAACTGAACACCTACATGTTCAAGGCGGCCGGCGCACTCGTCGGCGGCCTGTTGACTGCACTTCTCGTCTACGTGCTGGCGAACAAGAACACGATGTCGTCGTTCCGGCTCATCATCGTCGGCATCGGCGTCTCGGCAGGACTCGGCTCCCTCACCTCGTGGATCCTGATCTCGGTCAGTGTCGAGAAGGCGATGATGGCGGCGACCTGGGGGGCAGGTTCGATCGCCTCGCTCGGGTTCGACCAGCTGATCCCGGCGACTCTCGTGTTCGCGATCGTCATGCTCCTGTCCCTCCCGCTCGCCCGCACGCTCCCGGTGCTCGAGATGGGCGACGACGCAGCGACCGCCCTCGGCATCAGTCCCGGACGCACCCGCCTCGCGGCGATGGTGTTCGGCGTTGCCCTGGTCGCGCTCGTCACCGCCGCCGCCGGACCCATCTCGTTCATCGCGCTCGCCGCCCCGCAGATCTCGCAGCGCCTCACCCGCTCGAACACCCCGATGGGCACCGTGCCCGTGATGCTGACCGGGGCCGCGCTCGTCGTCGTGTCGGACGCCGTCGCCCAGCTCGTCGCTGTGCCCGTCGGCGTCGTGACGGTCTCGGTCGGCGGCATCTACCTCGCCTGGCTGCTGGCCGCCCAGTACGCGCGCCGCACCTGAAAGGAACACCCATGACCGCTTCGCTGCTGGCTCGCGACATCACGCTGGGCTACGGAGACACCCCCATCATCTCCGAGCTGACCCTCGAGGTACCGGACGACTCGTTCACGATCATCATCGGACCGAACGCGTGCGGCAAGTCCACCCTGCTGCGCGGATTCGCCCGGCTGCTGCGCCCGAGCACCGGGGCCGTCCTGCTCGACGGCGACGAGCTGCGCTCGCTCAAGCCGAAGGAAGCCGCTCGCAAGCTGGGCCTTCTCCCCCAGTCGTCCATCGCGCCAGACGGCATCACGGTCGCCGATCTCGTCGGTCGCGGACGCTTCCCGCATCAGAGCGCCATGCGCACGTGGAGCAGCGCCGACGAGCGTGCGGTGTCCGAGGCCATGGCCGCCACCGGGGTCACGGATCTCTCACGGCGCCTGGTGGACGAGCTCTCCGGCGGGCAGCGACAGCGCGTCTGGGTGGCGATGGCCCTCGCCCAGCAGACCAAGCACCTGCTGCTCGACGAGCCGACGACCTTCCTCGACATCGCTCACCAGATCGACCTGATGGAGCTGTTCGCCGACCTGCACCGCGAGGGCACGACGCTCGTCGCCGTGCTGCACGACCTCAACCACGCCGCTCGCTACGCCACGCACCTCGTGGCGATGCGCGACGGGGCCATCGTGGCGCAGGGAGACCCGCGCGAGATCATCACCGCCGAGCTCGTGCACGCCGTGTACGACCTGCCCTGCAAGGTGATCACCGACCCCGTCTCAGGCACGCCGCTCGTGCTGCCGCTCGGACGGCGGACACCGTGACGTCCCCCAAGACATCCCCCACGACATCCACTCCGCGGAAGCTGTTCGGGATCGCGCTGAGATCGGGGGGTCGCGGGATCGCCCTCACCGGAGCGACGGCGCTGCTCATCGTGCACGCGCTCGCCGAGGCGACGATCCCCGTCATCATCGGAGCGACGATAGACCGCGCCGTACTTCCCGCAGACCCCGCCGCGCTCGCCCTCTGGCTCGGCGTGCTCGTCGGAACGTTCCTCGTGCTGACCGTGAGCTATCAGTCGGCCTCCCGGCTCATGGTCTCGGTCTACGGGTACGGCGAGCAGGCGCTCCGTCACCTCGCGCTGTCGCGGATGCTGCGACCCCGGCTCTCCCGTCGCACGGTGACCCCCGGCGAGGCGCTCACCTTCGTCACATCCGACACCTATCGCGTCGCCGGCGTCGCCTGGTCAGTGGCGCAGCAATGCTCCACGATCGCCGCGATCATCGGAGCCGGACTCGCGATGCTGGTGATCTCGCCCGTCGCGACACTCGTCGTGTTCGGCTCGACCATCGCGATGATGTTCGTGATGCAGGTCGTCTCCCGTCCGCTCGAGCGTCGCGGGTTCGCTGAGCAGCACGCGGCGACCGAGGCCGGCGCCGTGGCCGCCGACTTCATGAGCGGATTCCGCGTGCTCGTGGGTATCGGTGCCCGGGATGAGGCCGTGCGGCGTTACGTCGCCGCGAGCGACACCTCCCGACGCGCGGCGACGGCAGCCGGCCGATCCCTCGCCTCCTACGAAGCGGTGAGCGGCACATTGGCCGCGATCGCGACGACCGCGTTGGCGGGCATATCGGCCTGGTTCGCCGCCGAGGGCCGCATCAGCATCGGTGAACTGGTGACCGTGCTCGGCCTCGCCCAGTTCATCAGCGGCTACCTCGCGTATGCGGGGTCGTTCCCCTCGAACTGGATCCACAAACTCGCCTCCGCCAAGCGCCTCGCCGAGATGATCGACGCCGACGATCTGCTGGATCCGCCGCCCGCATCGGCCGCATCGGCAGGTCCGGCGGGACAGGTGGTGCTGGCTTTCCACACGGACTCGGGTTCGCCGCGCGTCGAGGTGCGCGAGCGGGAGCTCCTCGGTGTCCGCCCTGCCGACAGCGACACGGCCAGGGCCCTCTCCCGGATGCTCGGCCTGCGGACCCGTGTCGACCGAGGCCGTGTCCACCTCGCGGTCGACGGAGAACTCCGAGATCTGGCCGACCTCGACCCGGTGGAATACCGGGATCGGGTCGTCGCCCCTCCGCATGGGCAGACGATCGTGAGCGGCTCTCTCCGCGAGGCCGTGCGCGGGCACGGGCGGGACGAGCCCACGCACCCGCCCTTCATCGAGATGGCAGCCCTCCACGACACGGTGGTGCAGGTCGGCGGCTGGGAAGCGCAGGTCGGGGAAGCCGGGAGACGTCTCTCGGGCGGACAACGGCAGCGCATCGGCATCGCCCGCGCCCTGCACGCACAGGCCGACGTGCTCGTGCTCGACGAACCGACCTCCGCCGTCGACGCCCTCACCGAGGCGCACATCGCCCGCGCCCTGGCAGAACACACCGGGACCGTGATCGTGATCACCACCTCGCCGATTCTGCTCGGCGCCTGCGACCGAGTCGTCGACGTTCCCTCCGGCGGATCGGAGGTGCAGCATGGGTGACCCGGTCTCGACCTCCCCTCTGCTGCCGATCGCCTCCAGCGCTCGGGTACGGGCCGTCATCGGTGCGCTTCTGCGCCGGCATCCCGGCCGCATGGCAGCCGTCGCCGCGCTCTTCCTCGCGGCCTCCGCCCTCGGAATCGTGTTGCCCGCCTGCCTGGGCCGCATCGTCGATGCCGTCTCGTCAGACGCAGGCTTCGCGAGCATCGCCGGCTGGGTCGTCGGAGCGGGACTGGGCGCCATCGGTGCGGCCGTGGTGATGCTGTGGGCCGTGCGGGTGCTCACCGGTCTGGTGCAGGACATGCTCGCGGCACTGCGCGAGGACGTGTTCGCCTCGGCGATGAGTCTTCCGGTGAGCACGGTCGACGACGGCGAGAGCGCCGACCTGCTCTCCCGCGTGACCGGCGATGTCGATGCGGTGGCCGAGGCCGGAGGGAACGTGGCCCCGACCCTGCTGTCCGCCGCATTCGCGATCGCCGTGTCGGTGGTCGCACTGACCGCGCTCGATCCCCGGCTTGCCCTCGCCGGACTCGCCTCCGCACCGTTCTACGTGCTCGGCACCCGGGCGTTCCTCCGCAGGTCGCGCGTCGTGTTCCGCGAAGTGCGGGTGCGCGAAGCCGCGCGCACTCAGGCCGTACTCGATGCGGTCGCGGGTATCGAGACGCTCACCGCTTTCAACGAGCAGGAGCCGGCGCTGGAGCGGGTGCGAGAGCGCGCAGAGGCCTCGATCCGGAAGCAGATCGAGGGCGTGCGAGTGACCAACCGGCTGTTCCGCTGGATCAACGGTGGCGAGCTCGTCGGCCTCGCCGCGATCCTCGGCACCGGGTTCCTGCTGCAGTCGGCCGGCGCGGTCACGGTGGGCGCCGTCACCACCGCAGCGCTGCTTTTCCACCGTCTGTTCGGTCCCGTGGGGCAGTTGATCTTCGGACTCGACGACATCCAACGCGCGACCATCGGCCTGGCGCGACTCGTCGGCGTGATCGACCTCGCGCCGTCGACTGTCGCCTCGGATCGGCGAGCGGACGCGGCAGCACGGGCATCGGAGGAATCATCGTCATCAGCGGGGATCGAGGTGCGCGACGTGACGTTCCGCTATCCGACCACCGGCCGGGGGATCCACGACGTGAACCTGCGGGTCGAGCGGGGCACCACGGCGGCGCTGGTGGGCACTTCGGGGTCGGGCAAGAGCACACTCGCGCGCGTGGTCGCCGGCCACCACCCACCGACCTCTGGCAGCGTGCACCTCGCCTCCCGCACGTCGGCCCCGTACTACCTGTCGCAGGAGCTGCATCACTTCCGGGGCACGATCGCCGACAATCTGAGGCTCATCGCTCCGGAGGCGAGCGACGACGAGATGACCGCGGCGCTGCAGGCTGTCGGAGCGCAGTGGGCCGTCGATGCCATGGTCCGCGAGAACGTGGAGCCTTCCGAGGAGGCTGTCGTGCCCTTGGACGAGGGACGCATCCAGCAGCTCGCCGTCGCACGGGCCTTCCTCGCCGACCCGGACATCGTGATCCTCGACGAGGCCACCGCCGACGTCGGGCTCCACCATCGAGAAGCCGTGGAAGAGGCGATCGCCGTGCTGCGCGAAGGACGCACCGCTCTGCTCATCGCGCACCGGCTGCAGCAGGCCGTCACCGCCGAGCAGATCGTCGTGTTCGCCGATGGCAGGGCTACGCAGCGCGGCACGCATGAGGAGCTCCTCGCCACCGACGGGCTCTATCGCGACTCCTGGCTGGCGCAGACTCGCGCCTCAGTCGCGACAGCGAACCCGACCGATCCCTCCCCCACCACAGACACCACCCCCGCCGAAGAGACCACCCCCACCACAGAGACGGAGACTCCGTGAGCATCCACCGCGGCATCGTCAGCAGCACCACCACCCTCACTCCGACCCTGGTCCGCGTCACGCTCGGCGGCGAGGGCGTCGCCGAGTTCCTCAGCACCGGCATCGGCGACGAGTACGTGCGGGTCTTCTTCCCACACGGCGACGACCCGATGGATGTCTCGCTGCCGGTGCCCGCGGGCGACTGGTGGGAGACACCGGAGGGAGCGCCAGAGGCACCGATGCGCACCTACACGATCAGCGGAGTGCGCCCGGACGCCGGTGAGCTCGACATCGACTTCGTGATCCACGAGGCGGGTGTCGCCGGTCCCTGGGCCGCCCGCGCGCAGCCGGGTCACGTGCTCGGGCTGAACTCCCCCACCGGCCTGTACTCGCCGCCGGAGGGCATCACGTGGCAGGTGCTCGTCGCCGACCTCACCGGGCTTCCGGCGGTCGCGCGCATCATCGCCGAAGCACCTCGGGGCGTGCGCACGCGGGTCGTGCTCGAAGTGCCGAGCGAGTCGGACCGCATAGGTCTGGAGGCGGGGGCGGATGTCGAGGTCACCTGGGTGGTCGGCGGCAACGGTCACGGCCCCAGCGCACTCGGCCCGCTCGTGCGCGGCATCGTCGACGACCGGCTCCCCCTCGATGAGGGCTACGTGTGGGTCGCCGGCGAGACCGTGGCGCTGCGAGACGTACGCAAGTACCTGCGCAAAGAGCTCGGCCTGCCCGCGACCCGGTTCAAGGTCGTCGGCTACTGGACGCCGGTCGCCGCCTGGGAGGAGAAGTTCGCCGCGTTGCCCGAGTCGGTGCAGAAGGAGTTGGACGCGATCTGGGCCGATGCCGAGGACGACGAGCCCGAGGACGTGCAGGTGCGTTTCGAGGAGCGCCTGGACCAGCTCGGGTTGTGACGACGGCATCTCAGCGGGCGGGAGGCTGCGCCGAACCTTCTGGAGTGGACGCGACGGCGGGAGTCGAACCCGCAACGCCATCAGGTATGAGCTGAGGCCCGGGACCGCCCGGATCGCCGCGATGGGAATGACGTTACCCGGCCGTTATCTGACCCGCCAGGACCGTTGCCTGGGATAACCCTATGAGTCTGTGGATGACGTCGCTGCGTCACTCGGCGTCATCCGGCTCGGGGGCGTCGAGGGCACGCAGCAGGCGCCCGACGGCCTCGCGCAGCTCACTCCGATGCGGATCAGACAACGCTACGGCGTACTCGACGCCCTCGGGGATCCAGAGCAGTCCGTACATGGCCTCGCGCCAGTCCGAGCCGCCGACGGGCCAGCGTGTGCGGTCCTCGCCCACAGCCGTCGCGCCCTGCCACCACGGCCCGAAGTGCTCCTGCATCTCGGCGAGCGGAAGCTCCATCACCGCAGCCGCCTCGACCTTCTGCGGCGACCACGACGAGGCGATCAGCACACGCTCTTCGATCTCCTCCTCGGTGATCTGCCGCCGGGTGAAGAGCACCCGCGTGTGCTCGACCGCGACGATGCGGTCGACGCGGAAGGTGCGCCAGTCGTCGCGGTCGAGGTCCCAGCACAGCAGGAACCACTTGCGACCGGCCGGGGCCAGGGCGTGTGGCTCGACCCGGCGCACGCTCTCCTGCCCCTCGCCGTCGACGTACCTCAAGCGCAATCGCTCGGTGTCGCGGGTGGCGAGGGCGATCTCGCCCAGCACCTCCGGTGAGACCACAGGGCCGTCTCCGATGCGGGGCGCCTGCACCGACGCGGCGAGCGCGTTCACCCGCTGGCGCAGCGCCGAGGGCAGCACCTGCTCGAGTTTCGCCAGCGCTGTGAGTGTGACCTCCGGTCCGCCGACGAGCTGCTGGGTCGCGGCCACGCGCAGCCCGATCGCCATCGTCACGGCCTCGTCGTCGTTGAGCAGCAACGGTGGCACGGCATTTCCGGCCTCCAGTCGATAGCCACCGGCCACACCGGGGGTCGACTCCACTCGATAGCCGAGCTCGCGCAGCCGGTCGACGTCGCGGCGCACGGTGCGTTCGGTCACTCCGAGCCGGGTGGCGAGCTCGGTTCCCGGCCAGTGCCGGTGCGTCTGCAGCAGGTTCAGCAGGGCGAGGGCACGGGAGGTGGTGTCGGTCATGCGCCTCAGATTGCCAGATGATGCGGACAGGATCTGTCCGCATCGGTTTCTACTCTCTCCCCATGAACGAATCCCTTATCGAGACCGAAGCCCTGACCAAGGTCTTCACCGTCAAGAAGACGCCGGTGCATGCCGTGACCGATGTCTCCTTCACCGCCGCGCGCGGAGAGCTCGTCGCCTTCCTCGGGCCGAACGGCGCGGGCAAGTCGACGACGCTACGGATGCTCACGACTCTGATCCCGCCCACCTCGGGGCGAGCGAAGGTCGTCGGGCACGACATTCGCACCGACGCGGCAGGGGTCCGTGCCCGCATCGGCTACGTCGGACAGCTCACCAGCGGAAGCTTCTCGCAGCGGGTACGCGACGAACTGCTGAGCCAGGGCGCGTTCTACGGGTTGTCGCGGAGAGACAGCGTGCGACGGGCAGACGAGCTGATCGAGTCGCTCGATCTCGCGTCCTTCGCGACCCGCAGCGTGCAGCAGTTGAGCGGCGGACAGAAGCGCCGACTCGACATCGCGCTCGGGCTCATGCACGCGCCGCCACTCATCTTCCTCGATGAGCCTTCGACCGGACTCGACCCGCAGAGCAGAGCGAACCTCTGGGAGCACATCCTCGACCTCCGCACCCAGCACGGCACCACGGTCTTCCTCACCACGCACTACCTGGAAGAAGCCGATCGTTACGCCGAGCGGGTGATGGTCATGGACAAGGGACGCATCATCGCCGATGACGACGCCGCCTCCCTCAAGGCGACCCTCGCCGGCGACGTGCTGACCTTCGGCTTCGCGGATGCTGCCGAAGCGGTGAGCGCCCGCGCCGTGGTCGCCCGTCTCACCTCCGCCGAGGTCGCCGTCGACGATGCCTCGATCTCGGTCGCGGTGCAGGACGGCGACCGGTTGCTGCCGGTGATCGTGCGCGAACTCGACGCCGCCGGGGTCGTCGCGCGTCGGGCCACCGGCGTGCCACCCACGCTCGACGACGTGTTCCTCGCCCTCACCGGGCGCACGCTACGCGAAGCCGGCGAAGGAGCCGATGCCGCGGGCGAAGCACCCGAATCCTCCGCCCCCGCCGACACCCGCACAGCTTCAGAGAACAGCACGACAGGAGTCCTCTCATGATCACCAACGACACGCTCGTGCGCCCGAACCTCGCGCGCGACACCCGGAATGTGCTCACGCGTGAGCTCAAGCCCGTGCTCCGCGATCCGTTCACGCTGATCTTCAGCCTGCTGCAACCGCTCATCTTCCTGGGGTTGTTCGCGCCTCTGCTGATCGGCGACTCGGGACAGCCTGCCGGAGAGACGCTGGCCTGGTTCGTGCCGGGTGTGCTCGTGATGATCGTGCTGTTCGGCACCGGGTCTACCGGGTCGAACCTGCAGTACGAGATGATG
Source organism: Microbacterium sp. Ag1 (assembly GCF_001005635.1). Lineage (NCBI taxonomy): Bacteria > Bacillati > Actinomycetota > Actinomycetes > Micrococcales > Microbacteriaceae > Microbacterium > Microbacterium sp. Ag1. Next base: position 84,841 of record NZ_LBCR01000028.1, on the reverse strand, counting down.
ACCGGCTCGCACGAGCGCACCCTCGTCGCCCCGCTCGCCCGTTCTTCCCTGCTGGTCGGACGCGCCCTCAAGGAGATCGCGCCGATCGTGGTGCAGGCCCTGGTCATCGTGCTGATCGCCTGGCCGTTCGGCTTCGCGGCCGACATCCCGGGCCTCCTCATCGGGCTCGCGCTGCTTGCCGTGTTCGGGGTGGGCCTGGGCTCGCTGTCCTATTCACTCGCCCTGGCGACGAAGGACCGGGAGTGGCTGTTCTGGGGCGTGCAGCAGTCGCTGATCTTCCCCCTGCTGATCCTCTCCGGCATGCTGCTGCCGTTGGACGCTGCCCCCGACTGGATGCGGGTCGTCGCCTCGGTCAACCCGGTGAACTGGGTGGTGCAGGCCGAGCGGGCACTGTTCGCCGGAGACCTGGGAGACGCGACCGTGCTGTGGGGCTGGGTATCGGCGCTCGCGGTCGCCGTGGTCGGGCTGATCGTCGGAGTGCGCGCGATCCGTCGCAGCAGCTGAGCGGGGCCCGGCGGTGCGTCGCTGCGTGCGAAAACCCAGACGCGGCAGCGCACCGTCGGCGTGTCCGCCCTCGACGCGCAGCGCACGGCGCGATGCGTCTGGCTTCCGGCACCCGCCCCGTGACTCAGCTGTTCGTCATCACGAGCTTGCCGCGGCTCCCCCCGGCGGCGAGATCGGCGAGTGCTTCCGGCACACGCTCGAACGGGTACGTCTTCGCGACGACGGGCCGGATCGCCCCACTGTCGACGAGAGCCGAGATCTCGCGGAGCTGATCGCCATCCGCCCGCATGAAGAGGAACTCGTAGCGGACCCCGAGCTTCTTCGCCTGGCGACGGATCTTCCGGCTCAGCCCTGCCACGGCCAGTCGCACGAAGGCGTTCAGCCCCCGCGCGCGGGCGAATGCGGGGTCGGGCGGTCCCGAGATGCCGACGACCAGTCCGCCCGGCTTCAGCACCCGCAGCGACTTCTCGAGATTCTCGCCGCCGAGGCTGTCCAACACGAAGTCGTAGCCGGACAGCTTCTCGGCGAAGTCCTGCCGACGGTAGTCGACCACGATGTCGGCGCCGAGCTCACGGACGAAGTCGGCGTTCGCCGCACTGGCCGTCGTGGCGACCGTGGCTCCGAGGTGGGCGGCGAGCTGGACGGCGATGGATCCGACACCGCCGGCACCCGCGTGGATGAGCACTTTCTGTCCTGCCCGGACTTTGCCGCGCTCGACGACTCAGCGCCGGAGGGAGTCGTCGAACGGGTTCGGCTCGAGCGTGTAGTCGGTCGAGGCGTCCGACCAGGTCCCGCCATCCGCAGGTGTCCTGCGCCGTCGAAGCACACCGAGCGCTCGCGTCGCCGGGGCGCCCACCGCGAGCGCCACCGAGCCCCGCACCGTGCGGTCTTCGACCCCGAGCACGCTCGCCCGGTGCCAGGCCTCGTGCAGGGAACCGCCTCGGGCCGCAGGCACTCGCCGTGCGGGCAGGGCCCCGGAGCGTCGCAACGCCACGAGCTGCTCGACCCGCTCCCACCACGTCGACTCGCCTTCGGGATGGAAGTAGTTGTCGCGCAGCCAGTCGGGGTGCGGATGCCGGAAGCGCCCCGCCACGACCTCGCTGCGACCGCCGAGCAGCCCACTTCCCACGAACACCGTGTTCAGCAGACTCTTGCTCACACCGAACGCATCCAGGGCGATCACGGGCACACCGAGAGCCGTGGCCTCGATCGCGGCGGTGGAGCTCACCGTGACGAGGCCCGCGGCCGTGTCGAGCGCCGTGCTCATCGAGTCGTAGGAGAAGACGAGGTTCTCCGGAAGGCGCGACGGCAGCAACCCCGCGTACGGCTCGCGCTCGAGGTGCGTCTCGGATTCCCCCGGCCGCGACCGCAGCTTCACCACCACCCGGCGGCCCGGCTCGGCCTCGGCCGCGCGCACGAGCATGGCCGCGATCTCGGCGCGCTGGTCTTTCGCGAGGGGGACGAGGGCCTGCGCGGCGAAGACGATGTCCGTGGCCGGCGGCTTGACCGGAGCGGTCCGCGGGGGGCGTTCGGCGACCGCGACACCGCCGCTCAGCGCCCCGAAACCGCTGCCCCACGCCGCCACCGCATCGACGGCGAGTCGTTCCGAGCGCAGCATCCGCTGCCTCCGCCGGGCGAACGGAAGGGTCGCGAGCGCCACCGGCGTCCGCACCCCGATCCGGCGCCCGAGCTCTTCGAAGGCACGCACCTCGCGGTGGGAGTGCACCACCAGCAGGTCGGTGTGGCGGCGATAGTCGAGCGCCCCGCGCTGGGCGGGGATCGCCATACCGGGCAGCCCCGAGACCGTGACCGGCCGATGCTCCAACGTGTCGATCACGCGCCCCATCAGCCGCACGAACGGTCCACGCCCCGCGAGCAGGACCACGTCCGGGCGCTGTTCGGCCAGCCAGCCCTCCGTCTGCGCGAACCCGATGCGGGTGACGTCATCCGGCCCGAGCGTCGTGCCGACGAGAGCCGTGCGCTGCTGCTCGGCGCTGGCCGTGAGCGGTGTGCGCACGAGCAGCAGGTGAGGGCGCACACCGGGCACGGAACCGAGAAGGGAGGCGGCCCACTTCACGAACGAGTCGGCGTCCGCGATGGCGACGACGCGGATGCCGCTGGTTACCGTCATGCCGGAACGCGGCGCAGCTTCGCCATCGGCGCACGCTCGCTGTCGAACACCCGCTTGACCCCGTCGCCGGTCGCGCGCTCGATCACCCGGATATCGCGCACGAGGTGCTCAAGGCCTGTCGGCTCGAGCGATGCCGCGTGGTCGGACCCCCACATCGTGCGGTCCAGCGTGATGTGCCGCTCGACCGCGACGGCTCCTATGGCCACTGCAGCGAGCGAGATCTGCAGCCCGCGCTCGTGGCCCGAGTAGCCGACGGGCACGCCGGGGTAGCGGTCGCGCAGGGTGGCGATCACCCGCAGGTTCGCCTCCTCGGGCTCCAGCGGGTAGGTCGAGGTCGCGTGCATGAGCACCACGCGGTCGGTGCCGAGGGTCTCCAGCGCACGGTCGATCTGCTCGATGGTCGACATGCCGGTGGAGAGGATCACGGGCTTGCCGGTCTCCCGCAGCGCGATCAGCAGCTCGGCGTCGGTGAGACTGGCCGACGCGACCTTGTGCGCCACGACGTTGAGATCCTCCAGGAACTCGACGCTGGGCACGTCCCAGGGAGAGGCGAACCAGTCCAGACCGCGCATGGTCGCGTAGTCGCCGATCTCGATGTACTCCTCACGACCGAACTCGACCCGCCGGCGGTAGTCGAGGTAGCTCATCACACCCCAGGGCGTCTCGCGGGGGACGTCGCGCATGTGCTCAGGAGTCGAGATCTCCGGAGTCCGCTTCTGGAACTTCACCGCGTCGGCGCCGGCCCGAGCCGCGACGTCGATGAGCTTCTTCGCGATGTCGACGTCGCCGTTGTGATTGAGGCCGATCTCCGCGATGACGTAGGCCGGACGACCGCCGCCGATCACTCGCGAGCCGATGCTGACAGTCATGATTCCTCCGGTGTTCGAGCGTTGGTGCAACCCCTCCCTCCTGACTACGGGCCGAGGATGAACACCGGGAGACCGCCGGGTTACCGTCATCGGTCAGCTCGACAACACCCGTTCGATCAGCTCGCGCACCGCGCCCTCTCCACCCCGGCGGCGCAGGACGACACGAGCCTCTTCGATCACCAGCGGGTGCGCGTTCGCGACCGCGACCGGCCACCCCACGATCCGCATGGCCGGCAGGTCGTTGACGTCGTTGCCGAGATACGCGATGTCGGCGAGCGGCACCCCGTTCTCGCGCGACCAGGTGCGCAGCGCGCTCTCCTTGTCATCGATGCCGTGCAGCACGGGCACCCTGAGCTTGTCTGCACGAGCACGCACCACCGGGTTGACCTCGGTCGACAGGATCAGCAGCGGCACACCGGCACGGCGCAGGAGCGCGACACCCATGCCGTCTTCCCGACTGACCCGCACGCGCTCCCCGCCGTCGGCATCGATGATGGCGGTGTCGTCCGTGTGCACGCCGTCGAAGTCGGTGACCACCGCGCGCACCGGGATGGGCTCAGGCACGTCGTGCAGAGCGGCGAGCGCACGGGCGACACGGAGCTGCTCTGCATCGTCGATCTCGATCGCGGTCCACTCCGGCACGGGGGCGATGCGGATCCTGCCGAAGAAGCGATGTCTGCTCGCCCGGAAGCCGGAAGCCCGGAACACGTAGAACGCCCCGGTCTCGAGGTGGTGGGGCTCGCGATCCTGCCTTCGCGGGCGGTGTGCGGCCTCGTGGTTGATCGCCGCAGCCTCACCGTGTTCGTCCTCCCGCCACAGGAACCCGTACGTCTCATGTGCCGCGAAGACACTGTCGGCACGGTCGGCGCGGACCTCCTCCACGGCGGCGGCGAGCGCATCACTGGGGATGAACGGCGACGTCGCCTGCAGGAACGCCACGACATCGACGCTGTCGCCGCTCGCTTCGAGCGCGTCGAGGGCATGCAGAATCGCGCTCTCCGAGGTCGCGGTGTCTCCCGCGAGCTCCGCCGGGCGGCGGACCACTCTGGCACCCGCGGCAGTTGCCAGCGCGGCGATCTCGTCATCGTCGGTCGAGACCACGACCAGGTCGATGCCCGCGGCACGGACGGCCGCGCGCACGGCGCGCTCGACCAGCGGCACGCCGCCGACGCGCTGCAGATTCTTGCGCGGCACCTGCTTCGATCCGCCGCGTGCCGGGATGATCGCCACTGTGAGGGGCCTCTGCTCGTCCATCGTCCCTGTCCTCCTCGTCGTCGCCATCGCCATCGCCATCGCCATCGCCATCGCCATCGCCGTCATCGTCCGCGCGCCGCCCGCCAGACGCGCCCCGCACGCCGCCGCGCACCGAGGGCGTGCAGTCGCCACTCCTCGATCCTGCCCACCCCTCCGGCGGGTCGCAGTGCACGACGCACGGCGTTCTCGACCGGCGCGCCGGGTAGCCGCAGCTCGGCCAGCCTTCGTGGCGAGAAGTACCGATTCCGCTCGGCCGGGTCGAGATCGTGCAGCAGCTCCTCGGCCCGCCCCCGCAGATGTCCGGCGATCTTCGGCTGCATGGCATAACCGACCGCGTCGATCAGCAGCTGGAGTCGGGCGGGGTCGGCGTAGGGCGAGCCCTCGCGCGTCATGGCGTCCACCAGAGTCACGGGAATCCGGTTGCTGTTCTCGAACGGCTTCAGTGCCGCGAGCACCGCGTCATTGCCGGCCGACCCGATCGCGCGTCCGAAGAGCGTGTGCACGGTCGGCAGCGCAGTGGAGAACCCGGCGACGACGGCCAGGGCATCGATCCGTTCGGCGAGCAGCTCCGCCGCGAGCGGACCGCGATACTCGACGAAGTCGATGCCCTGCTCGCTCGCTCGCGCCCCGACGGCCGCCGTCACGAGAGGCGTCGCGCCCGGATGCGGCTTGAACACGATGCGCCGTGGTCGCCACTGCGCCGCACGGTCGATCAGACGCTGCTGCAGGTCGATCTCCTCGGCCACCGAGACCAGACCGAGCGCCGACAGGTACTGGCCGAGCACGAGCACCGTCGACGGGGAAGCCTCAGGGAGGGAAGACCCCCCTGTGTCCGTCTCCCGCAGGACCGCGGCGAACGACGCCGGCGGCACCGGCACGATCCGCGCACCCGGCGATCCCACGAGAGGCTCGACGCCCGGCACGACGTCGGCATGGACGACTCGCTCGATGCGTGCGGCGACGGGATAGGGCACCCGCACCCGCATGGGCGCATAGGTCATCAGCCCGTCCCCGATGATCGTGATCCGCGCGCGGGGGAACAATGCCATCAACGTCCTGGCGGGCGCCACCTGCGGGCTCTGCACGAACAGTTCCAGATCGCGAGGGTCCACGCCCCACGCGCGCGCGAACAGGCGCTCGAGCATCGGGAGATCAGCGGCCTTCGGCTCCCAGGATCGCGGATGCCGCGGCATGAGCATCTCATCCAGCGGCTCCGTGCGGTCGAACCGCGCGCGCAGCGACCCGAGCGCCGCATCATCCGCGATCCCGGTGACGGTCTCGGGCACCGTCGAGGAGATGAAGGGCACAAGGATGCGCTCGCCACGGGCCTCGTCGTCGATCAGTCCGGCATCCATCGCGGCCGCCGCGGTCGCGAGTCCATAGGCGCTGTGCAGCGCGAAGACCTGCGTCATCCGGCACGTCCCGCCCGACGGAGGACGCGTGCGAGGACCCGGCGGCGCGGTCCATCGAGGTGGCCCAGCACGACGGCCACCTCATCGGCCGGGAGCCGACGGAGCGTGCGGAGGATCCCCGCGCGCACCTCGCGGCGCAGCTGAGGGCTCATGCGGCGGGCGCGCACGAGGTGGTGGGAGCTGAGGGCGAGCACCGTCCAGACGGCCTTGGGGAGAAACCGCTCCGCCTCGCGATCCCGTTCGACGAGCGAGATGACCTCATCCATCGCCCTGGCGAAGTCGAGCTGTCTCCGATCTCGGGTCTGGGTGAGCGATGTGGCCACGCCCCGCCGGTAGAGCAGCGCAGGCGCATCGACCACCGCGAACGACTCGGCCTGCAGATGCAGTCGCCAGATCCACGGTCGGTCCTCTGCGGTGAACAGCCCTTCGGGGAACGGCGCCAGGCCACGGTCGATGAGCCGGCGGTGGAAGAGCCCCGCCCAGGCGTACGGGTAGTCGACCATCGTCGATTCGTGCTCCGGCAGGATGGCGTCTCGCGGAGGAACGACCCGGTCGCGCCACGGATACGGCGCCCGGACGAGGGCGCGCGTCCCACCCCTCACCGTGACGTGGTCGGTGCGTACGAAGTCGCAATCGAGCTCTCGCAGCCGCGACGCGAGCACCTCGAGCCGACGCGGCTGCATCCAGTCATCGCCGTCGAGGAAGCAGAAGGCCTCCCCCTCGACGTGCGGCAGTCCCTGGTTGCGGGCCGTCGCCAACCCGCGCGCGGACTCGTTGCGCAGCACCTCGGCGCGGGGGAACCGCTCCGCGTACCGCCGCATGAGAGCACCCGTGTCGTCGCTCGAGCCGTCGTCGATCGCGACCAGCTTCACGGCTCCGAGATCATCGAACTGCCGAGTGAGCGTCTCGAGCGTCGTCCCGATGTACGCGCCGGCGTCCTTCGCGGGCAGGATGACGGTGACGAGGGGTGTGCGCACAGGACTCCAGAACGGGGACGGTGTGCGGGAATGGTCGCAGGCGGTCCTTGCCGGACGGCGACGCGGAGGTGAACGACGGGTGTCCGTGCACTCAGGAGACACTCGGGAGAAAGGCACTCGGGAGAAAGGCACTCGGGAGAAAGGCACTGAGGTGTGGTCCCGTACCCGAACGGAACCACACCTCCCAGTGCATCGCACTGCCGAACGAGACACGTTCGGGAAGCGGTATTGCAGATGCGACACCGCGTGCCACGCGGCCGGCTGACCCCCATCAGATGGCCGCGAGACGCTCATGGTCGTCGCGCCACCCTGGATGAAAGGAGAGCGCGACCGGACAGTAACATAATACATGTCAGAACCACGGCTGCACTCCGTCGCGCGACAACCGTGGTCCGGTTCGCCCCCACCGGCCGTATCGACGACGATGGGGAGATGCTGTGGCCCTTCGGATCGACCTGGCGCCCCGTGCGACAGCGACGGCGTGACACCGTCGACCTGCGCTGGCTCAGCGCGAGGACCTGGACCAGGCGCTGGTATCCGCAGGGCGTCGACGTCGGCGAATGGCGCGGCCGACGCACCCTTGCCGTGAGCTGGTTCCGCCAGGAGCTGTCAGGAGAGCATCTCGCCTCCCGCGTGACGCTCGTCGATCTCGAGCGCTCGCGTCACCTCGACGTCCTGCTCGCGACCGCCGACGACGACGGCGAACTGCACCCGGCGCGGATCCACGCCGGGGGACTCGCGTGGTTCGGGGATCGGCTGTTCGCCGCCGCGACGGGCCAGGGCATCTGGGAGTTCGATCTGTCGGACATCCGTACCGTGCGCGGCGCTCTCGCCCAGCGGCTCGCCGGGTCGAACCGCCGCGGCGGACGCAGCACCGCTCTCGTCGCCGTGCGAACCAGGGTGCATCCCATCGCCCTGCGCTGCTCGTACCTCGGGCGGGTGTTCGACGACGACGGCTCCCCGCTCGCACGGGTGCTCATCGGTGAGCATCGCCCGGACGAGAGCGGAAGGATCGGCGAGTTCGCGATCCCCGTCGACCTCGCCGGCGAGTTCACCGAGGCGGACCGCTTCACCCCCGGCATCGCACGGATGCAGGGCGCCGTCCGCTGGGGCCGGCATCACTTCGTGTCGCAGTCCGACCGCATGCACCCCGGCACACTCTGGAGCGGCCGACGCGGGGCTCTCGCTCCGGACGCCGTCCCTCTCCCCGTCGGGTGCGAGGACCTGGCTCTCGACCTCGAGGCCGGACTGCTCTGGTCGCTCGGAGAGCACCCCTGGCGACGGGTGGTGCGCGGCATCCCCTTCGCCAGGCTCGGGATCGGCGACGAGGGCTCCCGACGGCGAACGTAGACTGGAGGGGTGAAGAAGCCCGCGCCTTTCCTCGTCTACACCGTGCTGCGGCTGCTGGCGTTCCTCGTGCCGCTCGCCATCCTCTGGTTCTTCTTCCCGATCTTCCGGGAGTTCTGGTGGCTCGCAGCGATCTTCGCCGCGCTCATCGGCATGAGCATCTCGATGCTGTTCCTCCGCGCGCCGCTCACCGACGCGTCTGCCCGCCTGCAGGAGCGCCGCGAGAGCCGTTCATCCGGCGGTCAGTACGACGCGGACGCCGAGGACCAGGCGATCGACGAGTCGAACGATCCCGTCGACGGCGACGCCAAGCTCTGAGGCTCCCGCGAGCCGGATCAGCCCACGGCCGGATCAGCCCACGGCCGGATCAGCCCACGAAGGCCCAGAACAGGGCCCCGGCGTACAGCAGCGACGTCAATGAGGTGAGCGCGAGAGCGGTCACCAGCTCTTTCGGCTGCCGGTACGACCAGACGATGGCGATGGCCGGCAGACCGGCGAGCAGCGCCAGCAGGGAGATCCACGCGATCGGGAACCCCAGTGCCAGGAATGCGGCGATGCCGAACGGCGCGAGCACGAAGAGCGTGAAGAGCACCTGGGTGGCCCTGCGCCCGATCAGCACCGTGAGGGTGCGCTTGCCCACCTCGCGGTCCTGGTCGACGTCGCGCAGATTGTTGGCGAGCAGCACGGCGCAGGCGAACAGACCTGTCGCGATCGCGCCGAGCCAGGCCTGCTGCGGCAGGGCGAAGATCTGCACCCAGGTGGTGCCGAGCGTGGCGACGAGTCCGAAGAAGACGAAGACGAACACCTCGCCGAAGCCGTAGTACCCGTACGGCCGCTTGCCGCCGGTGTAGAACCACGCCGCGACGATGCAGGCGGCGCCGACGGCCAGCATCCACCACTGCCCGGTGCGGATCACGATCCCCAGACCCACGAGAGCGGCCAGGGCGAAGAACACCAGGCCGATGATCAGCACGGTGCGCGGCTTCACCCGCCCCGAGGCCGTCAGGCGCGCAGGTCCGACCCTGTGCGCATCGGTGCCGCGGACGCCATCGCTGTAGTCGTTCGTGAAGTTCACGCCGATCTGCAGCAGCACCGCGACCGCGAGGCAGGCGAGCGCGATGACCCAGTGGAACTCGGGCCCGGTGCTGCGCGCGGCGCCCGTGCCGATGACGACGGGTGCGATCGCGAGCGGCAGGGTGCGCAGGCGCGCAGCGCCGATCCAGTCCCCCGCCGTCACCGGTCCGGCTTCGACCACCGGACGCTTCGCCGGGTTGCCACTCGTGTGCACCGGCGTGCGCTTCGCGGACGGGTTCTTCTTCTTGCGCTGGGAGGATGCTGCCACGCAGGGAATCCTACTGGCCGACCCGATGCCGGACCTCAGCGGGACGGCGCATCAGGGGTTCGGGTTGGTGTCCTTGCCGTCGAGCCACAGGGTGTCGGACCGGTCGCCGTGGGCGCCGCCCTTGCCCACGTGCTTGTCGCTGATCTGCGGCCCCTTGGTGATCACGTGCACGAGGGCCATCGCGTGACCCTGTCCCAGTTGGTAGTCCTCTTTGAGCCACGCGACGATCGGCGTCGCCTTGGTCGTCTGGTCGAACCCCTTCTCGGCGGCGAGTTCGATGAACTGCCGCGGGGTGAGGCCGGTCTTGGTCTCGATGTTGTCGAGGTATGCCTGGAAGGACATGGTGCTCCTGTGGTCAGTCCTCGTCGAGGAATGTCTGGATGATGGTGGCGGAGGCGTGGATGCCGATGATCTTGAGCACCCCGTCACCGACGTTGGTGAAGCGGTGCGGCACATGGGCGGGTCCGGTCGCGGTATCGCCTGCTCCGGCGACGAAGGTCTCCTCGCCCACCGTGATCGAGGCGATGCCCTCGATCACGACCCAGGTCTCAGGATAGGGATGCCAGTGCAGACCCGGCCCCTCCCCCGGCTGGTTCTCGACGAAGAAGTAGGACACGGCGGCGCCGTGTTCGACCCCGACGAACCTCCGGCTGCGCCCCGTGCCGATGCGGATGTCGTCGGCCGCGACGACGCCGGAGAGAGACGGTGTGCTGTTCATGGCTCCAGTCTCGACAGACCCTTCGCCTGCTCCTAGAGTTTCGATGTGGATCGAAACTCTAGCCCGATCGAGGGCGTCGAGCACCCGGATCATCGTGTCGAGTTCCATCTGAGCCCCGGCGACGTCGAGGCGGTGCGGTTCGGCATCTCCCCCGGGCACGAGCTCGCGCACGCGGTGAGGGTGTTGCGGCGTCCGGCCGCCCATCCGCTGCAATGGGGGTGGCTGCGCGCCGTTCGCGAACAGCTCCCGCGCCGCGACTTCGCACTGCTCTCCACCGTGATCGGCGACGACGGCTACCTGCCCGACTTCCTCACGACCACGCCCCGATGGGATCTGACCCCCGAGGCCGAGCTCGACGAACTGCGCGCGGCACCTCTCGATCCGATGCGCGTCGACTTCGGGAAGATGGTGCAGCGTTCGACCGGCGCCCGCCGACAGGCCCTACGCGAGATGCAGGACCATCCCGAGCGCGCCCGTGACATGATCGCCGACGGGTGGGCCGCCGTATGGGAGGCGGCACTCGCCCCGGTGTGGCCGCAGCTCGAGCGCTTGCTCCGTGCCGACATCGCTGTGCGCGCCCGCACCATCACGACAGCAGGTATCGCCGGCATGGCCGGAGACCTGCACCGCCAGGTGACCTGGAGCGCGGGCGCCGTGCGCGTCTCCCTGCGTCGCCACAGCGAGCAGGTCGACTGCCGCGGAAGCGGACTGGTGCTGGTGCCCTCGGTCATGTCGTCGTGGGGCTGCATGGTGCTCACCGAACCTCCGGCGCAACCCACGCTGTTCTATCCGGCCCGCGGCGTCACCGCAGGCTGGGCCCGAGACGCCGCCGACATCGAGGATGCTCTCGGCGCCCTGCTGGGACCGGCGCGGGCGGCGATCCTGCTCCAGGCCGGCGCCGCCCGCACGACGACACAGGTCGCGCACGATGCGGGCCTCGCGATATCGACGGCGTCACATCACCTCTCGGTTCTTCGAGATGCCGGCCTGGTCACCAGCGAACGCGACGGCGCCAGGATGCACCACCTGCGCACCCCGCTGGGCGAGGCCCTGGTGGGTGCCGCGCTCTGACACCCGCCGTACGGGCTACTCCGCGGAGCCCACCGGGATGATCGGCCGGTGCTCGTAGTACGTCTGCAGCACCACCGTCGTGCGGGTGCTGACGTTCGCCGCCAGGCGCACGTCGCGCACGAGCTCTTCGAGTGCGCGCGGCGACGGCACCCGCACGAACAGCATGTAGCTCGCGTCACCGGCGATGGAGTGACAGGCCTCGATGGCATCGAGGTGCTCGAGCAGTTCCGGGGCGTTGTCCGGCTGGGCGGGGTCGAGCGGCGTGATCTCGATGAACGCCGAGAGCGGTGTGCCCACCTGTTCGGGGTCGAGGATCGCGCGGTAGCCGGAGATGACACCCCGCGTCTCCAGCCTGCGCAGGCGCGACTGCACGGCCGACACCGACAGCCCCACGGCGTCGGAGAGCTGCGAGAGCGTGGCACGGCCGTCGCGGGAGATGGCGGTCAGGATCGCGCGGTCGACAGAGTCATCCATAGCTGTAAGATTATCGTCAGGATTCCGTTTATGCCGGAATCTTTCCGCCAAACTCTCCGATCGGAGGTCCCGATGTCCCTTCTTTCCGCCAACAGTTCCGCTGTCCAGGCCATCGTCGGCGAACCCGAGGTCGTCGAGGACGCATCGATCGCCGAGCAGTCCGCCGCGTGGGCTCAGCTCAAGGACGCCGCGATCGCGATCCGCGAGATGCAGATCAAAGACGGCTCGATCCCGGATGCCGCGCACCACGCCGCCGCCCGGGAACTCGTCGGTGCGATCACCGCCGCGATCCGCGCACTCGCCCCCGCCTTCCCGCACGACGCCGAATACCTCGCCGCCTCCGTGGTCGACTTCGAGCGCTGGGTCTCGGAAGACTTCGGTGTGCCGGACTTCCTCGACTCGCTCGTGGCCTTCCAGCCGCAGCAGCACCGCGTCGACGGCATCCGCCACCTCGTCGTCTTCCCGATGTACACGCAGAACGGCTCGAGCGACCGCCTGGTCGAGGCGCTGATCGTCGAGACGATCTGGCCGGAGTTCATCGCGGCACTCGAAGCCGGCGACTACGGCAACAAGCTGTTCGTCTCGCTGCGTCTGGTCGATTTCACCCCCGGCTACGACACGAACTCGGCCGTGCTGTTCCCCGAGACCGTCGCGATGCGCGAGATCCCGACCTTCACGTGGGGCGCGATCTTCCAGGACCGCGAGGCGGCCCGCTACCGTCGTGTCACCCGTGCCGCTGCCGAGATCACCAACCTCGACCTGCCGGAGCGCGCGGCCGCGATGCTCGACGACCAGCAGATGACCGAGAAGACCTTCGTCATGTGGGACATCATCCACGACCGCACCCACATGCGCGGCGATCTGCCCTTCGACCCGTTCATGATCAAGCAGCGGATGCCGTTCTTCCTCTACTCGCTGGAGGAGATGCGCTGCGACATGACGGCGTTCCGCGAGTCGGTGAAGATCGAGCGTGCTCTCGCTGCCCGCATCGAAGCCGGCGAGGAGCTCACCGAGATCGAGCAGGAGACGCACGACTACGCGCACCTCGTGCAGTACGCGGTGATCTTCGATCGCATCTTCCGCTTCTCGATCACGGGCACTCGCACGCGCAACTACGACGCGGTCGGCGGACAGCTCCTGTTCGCGTGGCTGCACCAGCGTGGCGTGCTGCACTGGACCGACACCGCTCTCGCGTTCGATTGGGACGCCGTGCCGGATGCCGTGGTGGCTCTGGGAGATGCGATCGACGACCTGTACTGGCACTCGATCGACCGTCCGAAGGTCGCGCACTGGCTCGCCGCATACGAGCTCGTCCGCGGCACGCTCACCCCGCACCCGGCGTCTCAGTGGGCCCGCGGCTTGTCCGACGAGATCCTCGCCGGGGCACCGAAGGGCTACACCGACGCCGTGATGGACGACGAGTTCCCGCTGTCGATGTTCTTCGAGACCCTCGACAAGAAGATGAAGCCGGTCATCGAGTCGACCGTCGGAATCCGCGGCACGGACGACTGATGACCACGCGCGCACCGCGCGCGTTCCGAGTGTGACGCTGGGGCGCACCGCGCTGCGGCCGGAACCTCTCGTGCGGGATCTCCCGCAGGTTCCGGCCGCGGAAGCCCCTCCGATCCGGGAGAGTGGACGACATGGCTGAGCACGTGGCACACGAGGCCGAGCGCACCGAATCGACGGCTTCCGGACGCATCGTCCTGCTCGCCGGGGCCACCAGTGCGGCCGGCCTCGCGGTGACGCGGGCGCTGGTCGCCGCGAACGCACGGGTCTTCGCGACCGGCCGCTCGGAGGAGCGCCTGCAGGAGTTGGCGCGTGCCGGGGCTCAGGTCGAGGTCGCCGATGCGACCTCTCTCGACGAGATGACCGCCCTGGCCTCGCGGCTCGGCCCCGTGGATGCAGTGGTTCCGCTGATCGGAGGGTGGAGAGGAGGCGGGGGCCTGGCCGGACAGTCCGATGAGGACTTCGCCGCGCTGCTCCCCGCGCTCGACGCCGTGCGAGCCACGAGCCGGGCGTTCGACGATGTGGTGCGCGCCTCAGACGCCGGACGCTTCGCGATCGTCTCATCCACCGCCGTCGCGCGCCCCCTCGCCGGCGGGGCGAACTACGCCGCGGTCAAGGCTGCGAGCGAGGCCTGGGCGCGAGCGGTGGCCCAGGGATACGCCAAGGCCGCACGCGAAGCCGACGAGCCCCTGCGCACCGCGTCCGTGGTGTTCCGCGCCAAGGCACTCGATCCCGATGCGCTGGCCGCCCGGATCGTCGCGCTGTGGGACGAGGACGCGACCGCGCTCAACGACCGGGTGCTGGACCTGGGCTGATCCCCGGCCCGGCACGGCACGGCACCGAGGCTCCCTCGATGCCGTCTCGATGCCCCCTGTCCGCTCCTGCGCGGCGGTCAGCGTCAGCGGGAATCCGGAGGCATCCCCGGAACCACGGGTGGAGCATCCGCCCCCTCCGGTTCCGGCGCGTCGATCTCCTGCTCGGGAGCCTCGGCGTAGAGCTCGGTGAGTTTGCGATAGGAGCGCGTGAAGAAGGCCAGCGTGGCGGCGACGACCATGATCAGTCCGGCGAAGAGGCAGATCAGCGCGATGCCTCGCGCCTCGCCTTCTCCGAGCAGCCACCCCCACTGCTGCTGCCCCTGGGCGGTCCTCATGTAGGGGATGATCAGGAATTCGGCGATCGGGGCGATCAGGAAGGCCGTGAGCGGAGCCGCCGCCGCTTCCATCGCTGCGGCCACCCCGAACACACGCCCCTGACGCTGGAACGGCACGACCTTCTGGATCACGGTCTGCTCCGCGGCCTCGACCGGAGGCACCAGTGCCATGTACACCCACATGCCGACCACGTAGAGCGGCCACCACTCTCGCAGCATGAACACCGACCCGAGCAGTCCCATCGCGATGACCACGAGCAGCATCGTGCGCATGGGCTTGGGACCGAGGCCGAACTTGGCCACCAGCCCGCCGCCGACGAGGAAGCCGGTCGAGGCGAAGGCCAAAGCGAACCCCCAGGTCTGGGCATCGAAGAGCGTGAGCCCGTAGGGGTCCATGAGCGCCATGTAGACGCCCCCGATGAGGTTGTTGAACGTGGAGAAGATGATCAGGGCGAACAGCCCGGGCGCCAGCCGGATGGCCTGCACGCTTCCCCGGAAGTCGAGGGCGCTGGAGGCGTTCGGGTCGGGCTCCGGAGCGCCCTCAGGGATGCGGATGAACAGCAGGTGCGCGAAGGTGAGCGCCATGGCGGCGATGGCGATCGCCAGGGTCCATCCCATGCCGAGGAAGCCGATCGACAATCCCGAGAACACACTGGTGACCAGGAAGGCGATGCCCTGCACCGTGCCGACCAGACCGTTCGCGTTCGCGCGCCTCTCCTCGGGGATGAGCAGGGTCACGGTCGTGGACAGCGCGATGTTGCGCAGCTGCTCGATCACGCCGCCGAACAGGATGATGCCGGAGAACAGCCAGAACCACGGCCCTCCCAGATCGAGCAGCGCCGCCTCCGGCTGCCAGAGGTAGAGCACCCCGGCGACGAGGAAGGAGACCGCGGAGATGATGCTCGAGATCACCATGACGGTGTGCTTGCGGTTGCGATCGACGATCGTGCCGAACGCCATCGCGAAGAACGCGACGAACAGCATGTAGGCACCGCCGATGATTCCGGTGGCCAGCACCGACTGCGTCTCGATGTAGACCCAGAACGTCAGCGCGAACCACAGGAAGCTCGTCGTCACGTTCGCGATGAGCGTGTTGACGAGGACGTTGGCGAAGGCTCTCTTCGCTACGGTGCGCTCCATGGATTCGAGGGTAGAGCGGGGCGGGGACATCCGGTAGGGCGATTAGGCTTGAGCGGTGAGCATCCAGCATGACCCCGCGATCCGGGGCTTCGCCAGTGACAACTACTCCGGTATCCACCCCGACGTCCTCGCGGCCATCGCCGCGGCGAACGGAGGCCACCAGAGCGCCTACGGCGAGGACGCGTACACCGCGCGCCTGCAGGAGGTCTTCCAGGAGCACTTCGGCGAGGGCGTGGAGGCGTTCCCGGTGTTCAACGGCACCGGCGCGAACGTCACCGGCCTGCAGTCGATGCTGCCGCGTTGGGGGGCGGTGATCGCCGCTTCGACCGCCCACATCAACGTCGACGAGGCCGCGGCCCCGGAGAAGATCGGCGGCTTCAAGCTGCTGACCGTCCCCACCGACGACGGCAAGCTCACGCCCGAGCTGATCGACCGCGAAGCCTGGGGCTGGGGCGACGAGCACCGCGCACAGCCGCTGGTCGTCTCGATCACCCAGACCACCGAGCTCGGCACGCTGTACGCAGCCGAGGAGATCCGCACGATCGCCGACCACGCGCACGAGCGCGGCATGAAGCTGCACCTCGACGGTGCGCGCCTCTCGAACGCGGCAGCGGCCCTCGACCTGCCGCTGCGTGCGTTCACCCGCGACGCCGGCGTCGATGTGCTGACCTTCGGCGGCACCAAGAACGGCGCCATGCTCGGCGAGGCCATCGTCGTGCTGAACCCCGACGCCGCCGACGGCCTGAAGTACTCGCGCAAGTTCAACATGCAGCTGTCGTCGAAGATGCGGTTCGTGTCGGCGCAGCTGATCGCTCTGCTCGAGACCGACCTGTGGCTGCGCAACGCGAAGCACGCGAACGCCATGGCGGCGCGTCTGCGTTCGGAGATCGAGGCGGGCATCGCCGACGGCTCCATCCGTGGCGTCGACTTCACCCAGCCGACGCAGTCCAACGGCGTCTTCGCCACGCTCCCGGACGGCGTCGCCGACCGGCTGCGCGACTCGTTCCGCTTCTACGACTGGGACGCGGCGCGCAAGGAGGTGCGCTGGATGTGCGGTTTCGACACCGAAGAAGCCGACGTCGACGCCTTCGTCGCCGAGCTCTCGCGCCTCACCACAGCCGGAGCCTGAGCACCGGAGGTATCAGCGCAGCAGACCGAGGCTCGCGAGAGCCTGACGGATGAGAGTGCCTCGACCGTTCTCCATCTCGGCGGCGACCGCGTCGGAACCGGCGGCCTCCGGCGAGAACCAGGTGACCTCGAGCGCATCCTGCCGTGGCTCGCACGTGCCGGTCACCGGCACGACGAAGGCCAGCGACACCGCATGCTGCCTGTCGTCGTGGAAGGCACTCACGCCGGGGATCGGGAAGTACTCGGCCACGGTGAACGGCAGCGGCTGCGGCGGAAGCAGCGGGAAGGCCATCGGGCCCAGATCGTTCTCGACGTGGCGGAAGAGGGCGTCGCGGATCGTCTCGCCGAAGCGGACGCGCCCGGAAACGATCGTGCGGGTCATCTCCCCCATCGGGGTGGAGCGCAGCAGGATGCCGATCTCGATCACCTGGCCGGAGCCGTCGGTGCGCACCGGGATCGCCTCCACATAGAGCATCGGCAGCCGACGCCGAGCCTCTTCGAGCTCGAACTCGCTCAACCATCCGGGGTTCGCATCGGGCGCAGGGCGATTCGAATCCGGGAACTCGCCGAGACCGTCGTCGTCGGGTTCCGGATCAGGATCAGGTGTGCGGACCGCCATGTGTCCTTTCTACCAGCCGTCCCTCAGAACCGACACCGCGCCCGGCCATGCGCCTCGAGTGGACGGCCGACGCGCGACGGCTGAGCAGACGATGAGGGTGGCCCCTGGCAGGATGACGGTGTGAGCGAGAACCTGACGATCGACGACTCCGCGACCCGATGGTCGTCCACCGACCGTGCAGGGGCGCCTCTGCTGGTCCTCCTGCACGGTTACGGGGCGGACGAACACGACCTCGTCGGACTCATCCCCTACCTCCCCGAGGGCATCGCCGTGGCCTCCGTCGCCGCTCCGCTCGCCCCTCCGTGGCCCATGCCGGGGCGCTCCTGGTACCCGATCGAAGGACTCGACGGACGCAGCTCGGAGGCGGTCACCGCCGCGGCAGACGCCTTCCTGCGCTGGCTCGACTCCGCAGCCGCCGAGGCCCCGTCGGTGGCGCTGCTCGGCTTCTCTCAGGGCGCGGCGGTGGCGCTGCAGGCCCTCCGTCTGGCCCCGGAACGCTTCGGCGCGGTGGCGGCGCTGAGCGGATACGCCGCACCGGGAGACCTTCCGAACGACGAGGCACTGACCGAGCTGCGCCCACCGGTGTTCTGGGGTCGGGGCACGCACGACGACGTCATCCCGCCGGCGCTGGTCGACCACACGGCCCAATGGCTGCCGACGCACTCCGAGCTGTCCGGTCGGGTGTACACCGGACTCACGCACAGCATCTCGGAGGAGGAACTGACCGACGTGCATCGCTTCCTCACCAAGTGGGTCGAGGGGATCGCCGCGAGCTGATCAGCGCTCCGGCTCCTCCTCGGACGCACCGGAGTCGTCACCAGGGCGCCCGTCGGTCTCGTCGCCCCCGTCGCGCTCGCCCTCGCGCTCGCTCCGTGTGCGGGAACCGGATCCGCCGCCCGAGGTGATGGCGACGGAGAGGGCGACGCCGATCGCCACTCCGATTCCGATTCCGAGGGCCCAGTTCTGCAGGGCGGCGCCCAGCGACGCCCCGATCGCCACTCCGAGCGCGAGCCCGACACCCAGGCCCATACGCGAACGCGACTCCTGCGGACTCGGATCGTGATCTGCCATGCCTCCACGCTACGCACCGGTGGAGGCGACGGCATCCCCCGCGCGACGGACAATCCGACACGCCCGGGGTTGCGCGATCGCGACACGCCCGGGTATCGTCGGGGAGTCCTGTCCGCCGTGTCTGGAAGTCCTTTGATCTGATCCGTCGCCTCCGCGCTCATCTTTCCGCGCGCTGACCCGACGATCGCCGACTCCACGGCAGACCCACTCCTCCCCATCCCGTGACGCGTGTCACGGCCCGGCAGGGGCTCGGTGTCAGTGCACCCTCGCACTCGACAGGAGACACTCATGTCAACCCCCACAACTCTTCACGCCTCGGTCGTCCTCGACCGGCTCACCTTCACCTGGCCCGACGGCTCGATCGCGCTCGACGGCATCTCCGGGTCCTTCGGCTCGGGACGCACCGGGCTCGTCGGACGCAACGGCGCCGGCAAGTCCACGCTGCTGCGACTGATCGCCGGCGAGCTCGACTCCACCTCGGGCGTCGTCACCGCATCCGGCGAGGTCGCGTACCTTCCGCAGCAGCTGACACTCGATGTCGACCGCCGCGTCAGCGACCTCCTCGGGGTGTCCGAAGCCCTCGATGCCGTGCGGGCGATCGGCACGGGCGACGTCGACCCGGCCCACTTCGATGCGGTCGGGGACGACTGGGACATCGAAGCGCGCGCGGAGGCGTCGCTGGCCGAGGCCGGACTGGCCCCGGACTTCCTCGACCGCACGGTCGGCGAGCTCTCGGGAGGGGAGGCGGTGCTCGTCGCGATCGCCGGCATCCGTCTGCGCCGCGCGCCCATCACGGTCCTCGACGAGCCGACCAACAACCTCGACCGCGACGCCAGAGCGAAGCTCGCGGCGATGGTGCGCGCCTGGAAGGGCACGCTCATCGTCGTGAGCCACGACCTGTCTCTGCTCGAGCTGATGGACGACACCGCCGAGCTCTACGCCCAGACGCTGAGCGTGTTCGGCGGCCCGTACTCCGAGTGGCGGGCGTGGCTGGACGCCGAGCAGGATGCGGCGAAGCAAGCCGAGGTCACCGCCGCCCAGGTGCTCCGCAAGGAGAAGCGTCAGCGGATCGAAGCCGAGGTGAAGCTCGCCCACCGCGCACGCACCGCGAAGAAGGCGGAGATCGAGAAGCGCGTCCCGAAGATCGTGGCCCACGGGCGCAAGATGGCCGCTGAGGTCTCGGCGGGCCGACTGCGCACCGAGGTCGGAGCGAAGGAGGATGCGGCGCGGTCGCTCCTCGATGAAACGGGGCGCCGTGTGCGCTCTGATGCATCGATGAAGATCGAACTGCCCGACCCGCAGGTGTCCCGCAGCCGCCGCATCGCGACGGTCGGCGATCACGAACGAGCCTGGGTGATCCAGGGTCCGGAACGGGTCGCACTGATCGGCCGGAACGGGGCGGGCAAGACCACGCTGCTGGAGCGGTTGGTCGCCGGCTCGGCTCCGGACGAGCATCCGCTGCACGCCGAGGCCCACACCGACCTGATCGGCTACCTGCCGCAGCGGGTCGACGGACTCGACGAGCAGCGCTCGGTGTTCGAGAACATCGCCGCCGCAGCACCCCACGTGCCGGAGAAGGAGCTGCGCAACCGGCTCGCCCGGTTCCTCATCCGAGGAGCCACGGCCGAGCGCCCTGTGGCGTCCCTCTCCGGCGGTGAGCGGTTCCGCGTCGCGCTGGCGACGCTGCTGCTCGCCGACCCCGCACCGCACCTCGTGGTGCTCGACGAGCCGACGAACAACCTCGACCTCGACACGGTTGACCAGCTCGTCGAAGCCCTCCGCGCCTACCGAGGCGCCGTGCTCGTCGTGAGCCACGACGACGCATTCCTGCGTCGCCTCGACCTCGATCTGACGCTCGAGATCGACGGCGAAGGCGCACTGCAGGAGGTGACGCTCGAGCCCTGACGCGGACGTGCGACGTCGGGGAGAGAGCTCCCTGACGTCGCACCCCGTCAGACCAGACCGATCTCGTACGCGAGGATGACGGCCTGCACGCGGTCACGCAGATCGAGTTTCAGCAGCACCCTGCCGACATGGGTCTTCACGGTCGACTCGGACACGAAGAGGCTCTCACCGATCTCGGTGTTGTTGTACCCCTTGGCGATGGCGAGGAACACGTCGCGCTCCCGCTCGGTCAGCACGTCCAGGCGCGCATCCCCACGCTCCGCCTGTCGGGGCAGGCGTGTGGCGAACAGATCGAGCATCGACCGGGTGACACGCGGCGAGACCAGAGCATCACCGGCGGCGATCGCCCTGATCGCCGCCGTCAGCTGCGCGGGCGGAGTGTTCTTCAACAGGAAACCACTCGCTCCCGCACGAAGGCTCCCGAACGCGTACTCGTCGAGGTCGAAGGTCGTGAGCACCAGCACCCTGCTCGACGGAGTGCCCCTGACGATGCGCCTGGTCGCCTCGATGCCGTCCATCTCCGGCATCCGGATGTCCATCAGGATCACGTCGGGGCGCAGATCCGCGGCCATGTGCACAGCCTCGGCTCCCGATGCTGCCTCGCCGACGACCTTCATGTCGTCTTCGGCGTCGAGCACCATCCTCATCCCTCGCCGGATCAACTCGTGATCGTCGACGATGAGCACCCGGATCGGGATCGGTTCCTCGGTCATCGCTGGTCCTCCTGTTCGGGGATCTCCACCCGCACGCGCCATCCGCCGTCGGGCAGAGGTCCGGTCTGCACTGTTCCGCCGGCCAGCCGCGCCCGCTCACGCACGCCGACGAGCCCGCGACCCGACCCCACCGAGGCGGCGGGTGGTCCCGGCTGCCCGTCGTCGGTGACCTCGATCACGAGGACGTCGTCGCGGAAGTCGAGCAGCACCCGCACCTCACGCGGATCCTTCGCGTAGCGCAGCGCGTTCGTGAGCGCCTCCTGCACGATGCGGTGGATCGTGTTCTGCAGAGCGGGCGACGAAGGCGCACTCCCCTCCGTGCGCACCGACACGGGGAGCCCCGCCGTGCGGAAGGTCTCGACGAGCGGCACGAGCTCGGCAAGTCCCGGATTCGGTCGCAACGAACCGTCTTCTTCGCTCTCCGCCGTGTCGTCGCCCAGAGCACCGAGCAGCTGCCGCATCTCGACGAGCGACTGCCGCCCGATCTCGCCGATCTCCTGCACGGCGTCCCTCGACCGCTGCGGGTCCTTCTCGGCCAGGGCATCCGCACCGTCTGCGAGCGACACCATCACCGACACGCTGTGCGCCACGACATCGTGGATCTCGCGCGTGATCCTGGCGCGCTCGGCCAGAGTCGCGATCCGTGCCTGCTGGTCGCGTTCGCGGGCGAGCTGATTGGCGCGATCGAGGATCGCTCCGATATACCGCCGCCGGTCACCCACGTTGACTCCGAGGAGGGCAGCGATCAGCATCACGGCGAGGAACAGCACGCTCGTGGGTACCGAGACGAAGAGACGTTCCGGATCGGGTTCGCGCAGCCAGTCCAGGGCAGGGAGGACGAGGACCCCTCCCACCACGGTGATGCCGAACGCGATCCAGCCGCTGCGATTCGACCGGTAGACGAACAGCGCGTAGACCGCGAGGCTGACCCCGAACGTCTCGACGACGGTGTCGGTGACGAACGCGACGACCGCACCCGCCCCGAACACCAGGTACGTGAGCGAGGGTCGATGGGAGCGGAACATCAGGGAGGCGGAGGTCACCACGCTCACGAACAGCGGGATCATGTACGGCCACGCGGGCGACCATACGCCGGAGGACAGCGGAGTGACCAGGGACCAGAACGCACTCACGACCAGGTAGCCGGCGGCGAGGAGTCCGTCGAAGAGCCAGGGGTGCGTCTTCCAGAACCGCCCCAGCGCGCCGGGAGGCCGAGGCAGACCCATCGCTCTGGCCTCTCCGGCGGCGACGGGTGCTGGCTCTCGCATGGGTCGACTCTACGCACCGCATCCTGGACTCCGTCAGCGAGAGACGACGAGGAGCGATCCGGTCGCGGTGCGACGCTCCCCCACCAGAGCGCCGGTCTTCTCCTTCGAGACCCGGACCCACGTCTGCCTGCGCGCCGCACCTGCACGCTGGGCGAACGCGGTGTCCATCCCGAGGATCGCGAGCCAGCCCATGCCGATCGTGGTCGCGACGAGCTCGAGGATGCTGCCGATATCGGTGCGGAACTGCAGCAGCGAGAGGAGGCCACCGGCCGCCGCGATCACCGCGGTCGAGATACCCGCCACCAAGGAGAGGATCCGCAGCGTGCGCCTCCCCTCGACGAACGACACCTGGAGCATCGCGAACGCGGCCAGCGCGAAGGCGAGGACGGCGACGGTCGTGTGCACGAGGTCCTGCCAGGTGAAGGCCGGCCCGACGGGAAGCGGGCATCCCGTCGTGCATGTGACCTGGGAGGCCACCAGGAACAGCGCGGACGCCATCGCCACCGAGAAGGACGGCGTCCAGATGCTCAGCCAGGGCACCGTCGACCGCAGTCCGCGTGCCGCCCACGCGACCGAGAGACCACCCACGACGAGGAGCAGCAGGGCGAGCTCGAACCATCCGGCCGTCGGCTCTCCGTCGGCTCCGAGGCCGCTCACGTACAGGACCCGGTCGATGCTCAGACGGGCGACCCAGATGATGCTCAGAGCAGCGGCGACGAGCACGCTTCCGACGATCGAGGCGATGACACGGAGAGCGCTGGCGGCGGGGTGGGGAAGGGTGTTCTCGACGGGCATAGGGCGACGGTAAAAGCGGAGGCCACCCCGTCGCGTCGGCCCGAAGTGCCCACTGTCAGGGGCCGTCGTACCTCAGTACGAGGCACCCTGCTCGTCAGCTTCGCCGGCGTGGGCCTCTGCCGCCTCCTCGGCGAGCGTGAGCAGGTGTCACGCCCGCCGACTCCGCATCGCCCGAGTGTGCGCGAGCGCGGGGTCTGCGGCGAGCGCCGTGTACTCCGCCGAGTCCCGCGGAACCAGGGCGACCCGACCCTCCGCGTCGTGATGGACGCCCCATCCGTAGCGCTTTCCCAGCGGCGAGGAGCGCAGGCAGGGCTGTCCCTTCGCGAAGAACGACGCCCGTGCGGCAGTGTCGTCCACGGCGATGCCGTTGCGCAGCGCATACGTCTCGAAGATCACGTCGTCGGAGGTGCGCGCGTAGGGCTGCTCGGCGATCAGACGGTAATGCATCGCCGCGATCGAGGGCTTCTCGGCGACCGGCGGCTCGGTCGCGTGCGCGATCGGGCAGTCGTCGGCGACCTCGATGAACGTGTCGACGTAGTTCGTGGTGTGCGCCATTCCCCCAGCATCCTCCCTCCCGCCGACATCGTCACGCCCCGATGTCTGCGGCCTCGACGATGATGGAGGGATGAGCGACGTGCTCGACCGCTTCACTCCCGCCACGCAGGACTGGTTCCGGGGGGCGTTCCCCGCGCCCACTCCCGCGCAGGCGGGTGCCTGGAACGCGATCTCCGCCGGCAAGCACGCCCTCGTGGTCGCCCCGACCGGATCGGGCAAGACGCTGTCCGCGTTCCTGTGGGCGATCGACAGCGTGTTCCGCGAGCGCATGGGCGAGACCACGCCGTCGGCGAAGGGCGAGCCCCGAACGCGCATCCTCTACATCTCCCCCCTGAAGGCGCTCGGCGTCGACGTCGAGCGCAATCTCCGCTCCCCGCTGATCGGCATCGGCCAGTCGGCCAGACGGCTCGGGGTGACGGCCCCTGCGGTCACCGTCGGGGTGCGCTCCGGCGACACGACATCGCGCGACCGGCGAAAGCTGGTGTCCGATCCGCCCGACATCCTCATCACGACCCCCGAGTCGCTGTATCTCATGCTCACGAGCCGCGCGGGCGAGACGCTGCGTGGCGTGCACACCGTGATCATCGACGAGGTGCATGCCGTCGCCGCCACCAAGCGCGGAGCGCACCTCGCCGTCAGCCTCGAACGGCTCGACGCCCTGCGCCGCGCGAACGGCGTCGAGACACCGGCTCAGCGTATCGGCCTCTCCGCCACGGTGCGGCCGATCGACGAGGTGGCCCGGTTCCTCGGCGGCTCTGCCCCGGTCGAGATCGTGGCACCTCCCGCCTCCAAGACCTTCGAGCTCGGTGTGGTCGTCCCGATGGACGACATGACGAATCCGCCTCCACCGCCCGGAGTTCCGGGAGACACCGACGAAGCCGAATACTCCGAGGTCACCGGTTCGGTATGGCCGCACGTCGAGGAAGCGATCGTCGACCGCATCCTGCAGAACAACTCGACGATCGTGTTCGCCAATTCCCGTCGGCTGGCCGAGCGCCTCACCGGGCGACTGAACGAGATCTACTCCGAGCGGATCGGCGTACCCCTCCCCGATACGACCGTGCCCGCCGCGATGATGGCCCAGGCCGGAGCCACCGCGGGGGCCGATCCCGTGCTCGCGAAGGCGCACCACGGATCGGTGTCGAAAGAGCAACGGGCACAGGTCGAAGAGGAGCTCAAGTCCGGAGTGCTGCGCTGCGTCGTGGCGACGAGCAGTCTCGAGCTCGGCATCGACATGGGTGCCGTCGACCTCGTGATCCAGGTCGAGGCTCCGCCGTCTGCGGCCTCGGGTCTGCAGCGGGTCGGCCGCGCCGGGCACCAGGTGGGCGAGATCAGCCGGGCCGCCCTCTTCCCGAAGCACCGCGGCGACGTGCTGCACACCGCGATCGTGACCGAGCGCATGCTGGCGGGCAAGATCGAGGCGATCCAGGTGCCGCGCAACCCGCTCGACATCCTCGCCCAGCAGACCGTCGCGGCGAGCGCGCTGGGAGCCATCGGCGTCGAGGAGTGGTTCGAGACCGTTCGCCGATCGGCGCCGTTCCAGGCGCTCCCGCGTTCGGCGTACGAGGCGACGCTCGATCTGCTGGCGGGCCGCTTCCCCTCGGACGAGTTCGCCGAACTGCGGCCACGCCTCGTGTGGGATCGTGACGCCGGCACGCTGACGGGAAGGCCGGGGGCACAACGCATCGCGGTGACCAGCGGCGGCACGATCCCCGACCGCGGCCTGTTCGGCGTGTTCGTCGCGGGCGAGACGACCGGCGCCAGGGTCGGCGAGCTCGACGAGGAGATGGTTTACGAGTCGCGGGTGGGCGATGTGTTCACGCTCGGCACGACGAGCTGGCGGATCGCCGAGATCACGCACGACCGCGTGAACGTGATCCCCGCTTACGGGCAGCCGGGCAAGGTGCCGTTCTGGCACGGCGACGGCATCGGTCGGCCGTTCGAACTGGGCGAGGCGCTGGGGGCTTTCTCGCGCGAGGTCTCGGCGGCGACGCCCGAGAAGGCGGCACAGCGGCTCATCGATGCGGGGCTCGACGAGCAGGCACGGACGAACCTCATGGCCCATCTGACCGAACAGCGCGAGGCGACGGGCACGCTCCCCACCGACCGCACCCTCACCGTCGAGCGCGGCCGCGACGAGGTCGGCGATTGGCGGGTGATCCTGCACTCGCCCTACGGGATGAAGGTGCACGCGCCCTGGGCTCTGGCGATCAACGCCCGAGTGCGCGAGCGTCTCGGCGTGGAAGGATCGGCGGTCGCGAGCGACGACGGCATCATCGTGCGCATTCCCGATGCCGAGGCGGAACCGCCCGGTGCCGAGCTGTTCGTGTTCGACCCCGAGGAGTTGGAACTCCTGGTCACCCAGGAGGTCGGCGGCTCCGCGCTGTTCGCCTCCCGCTTCCGCGAATGCGCGGCCAGGGCGCTGCTCATGCCCCGCATGAACCCGAACAAGCGCACACCGCTGTGGCAGCAGCGGCAGCGGTCGGCCCAACTGCTCGAGGTCGCCAGGCGCCATCCGACGTTCCCGGTGATCCTGGAGACCCTGCGCGAGGTGCTGCAGGATGTCTACGATCTGCCGTCGCTGCGCAAGCTCGCGACATCGATCGCCGACCGACGCATCCGCCTGGTCGAGACCGAGCCGGGCCAGCCGTCGCCATACGCGCGCGACCTGCTGTTCGGCTACGTGGGCGCGTTCATGTACGAAGGAGACTCTCCGCTCGCCGAACGGAGGGCGGCCGCGCTCTCGGTCGACCCCGCTCTGCTCGGGGAGCTGCTGGGCACGGTCGAACTGCGGGAACTGCTCGACCCCGACGTGATCGCGCAGTTCGAACGCGAGGCCCAGCGTCTCGATCCCGACCGCCGCGCACGAGGCCTCGAGGGCGTCGCGGACCTGCTCCGGATGCTCGGCCCGCTCGACGCCGAAGAGGTCACTGCGCGCCTCGACCCCGAATCGACAGCAGGTGCCTCGGCAGCCGCTCTGCTGGACGACCTCGTCACCGCGCGACGGGCGATCCCCGTCACGATCGCCGGAGCGACCAGGGTGGCAGCGATCGAGGATGCCGGTCGGCTGCGTGATGCGCTCGGCGCAGCGCTGCCCACGGGAATCCCGGTGGCGTTCCTCGAACCGGTCGCGGATCCGCTCGGCGACCTCGTGGCTCGCCATGCCCGCACGCACGGGCCGTTCACGACAGATGCCGTCGCCTCCCGATTCGGGCTCGGTGCCGCCGTCGCGCGGCATACGCTGCAGCGGCTCGAGACGGCAGGACGGCTCACGAGCGGGTACTTCCTGCCCGAGGCGGCAGGCAGCGGCGACGCGGTCGAGTGGTGCGACTCCGAGGTGCTGCGTCGGCTCCGGATGCGCTCGCTGGCGGCCATCCGCGGTTCGGTCGAGCCGGTCTCTCCCGAGGCATACGCACGGTTCCTCCCGGATTGGCAGCACATCGGTCGTCCGCTCGAAGGCGTCGACGGCGTGCTGAACGTGATCGAGCAGTTCGCCGGTGTACCGATCCCCGCGAGTGCGTGGGAGTCGCTGATCCTGCCCTCCCGCGTGCGCGACTACTCCCCGGCGATGCTCGACGAACTGACGGCATCGGGGGAGGTCATCTGGTCCGGACACGGCACCCTCCCGGGACGGGACGGCTGGGTGTCGCTGCATCCGGCCGACATCGCGCCCTTCACCCTCCCGGAGCGCGACACCGAGATCGCGTCCGACTCCCTGGAGTCGCGCATCCTCATCGCGCTCGACGTCGGGGGTGCCTACTTCGCCGGACAGCTGAAAGACATGGCGGCGGCCGAGAACGAGCAGTCGGTGCTCGAGGCGCTGTGGTCTCTGACCTGGGCGGGCTACGTCACCAACGACACCTTCGCCCCCATCCGCTCGCTCCTCACCGGCGGCTCGCAGGCGCACAAGGTCAAACGCCGTGCGCCCCGCGCCCGCACCTACCGCGGGGTGTCCTTCACCGGGACCGCGGCACCCCGCCCGCCCTCGATCGGCGGCCGCTGGTCGCTGCTGCCGGCGCTCGAGACCGATCCTGCCCGCCGGGCGACCGTCACCGCAGGGCTCCTGCTCGACCGCTACGGCGTCGTCACGCGCGGCGCCGTGCAGGCTGAGGGTGTTCCCGGCGGCTTCGCCCAGGCCTATCGGGTGCTCGCGGGCTTCGAAGAGGCGGGGCATTGCCGCCGGGGCTACGTGATCGAGAAGCTCGGAGCTGCGCAGTTCGCCGCGTCCGGCACCGTCGACCGGTTGCGCACCTATGCGGGCCTCGCGGATCCGCCGCCGCGCAAGAGCGTGACTCTCGCGTCGACCGATCCGGCGAACCCGTACGGCGCCGCCCTCGGCTGGCCCAAGCTCGACGGGGTCTCGCATCGTCCAGGGCGCAAAGCGGGCGGTCTGGTCGTGCTCGTCGACGGTGCACTGGTGCTGTCCCTCGAACGCGGCGGACGCACCGTGCTGTCGTTCAGCGACGACGCCGAGGTGCTGCGCGCCGCGGCCTCCGACCTCGCGGCCACCGCGCGCGCCCGTCGCCTCGACACGCTCACCGTCGAGAAGATCAACGGCGAGGGCGTCTACGGCACTGAACTCGCCCTCGCACTGCAGGAGTCCGGCTTCGTGGCGACCCCTCGCGGATACACGCTCCGCAAGGTCGTCTGAGCACTACGCCTACGCTGGAAGCCATGATCCGCGAGTTCGCCACCGGTATCCGCACACTGCTGCGCGGCTTCGGGCTGTGGCGCACCCGGCCGGGACTCATGCTGCTCGGACTGGTCCCCGCGGTCATCGCATTGCTCCTGCTCGCTGCCGCGCTCGTACCGCTGATCATCGGTCTGCCGTCGGTCTCCACGTGGCTGACGCCGTTCGCCGAGGGGTGGCTCGAACCGTGGCGCGGCCTGCTGCGGTCTGCGGTGAGCTTTGTGATCGTCGCGGCCGCGCTCGCCCTGGCCAGCGTGGTCTTCAGCGCCCTCACCCTGACCATCGGCGATCCGTTCTACCAGCGCATCTGGCATGCGGTCGAGGCCGACCTCGGCGACGCGCCCCCGGCCGACGGCGGCAGCTTCTGGACCACTCTCGGCGAGGGACTCCGCCTGGTTCTGCTCGGAATCCTGATCGCGATCGTCGTGCTCCTCATCGGTCTGATCCCTGCCGTCGGCGGGTTCTTCGGCCCCATCGCCGGAGTCGTCCTGACCGGTCGACTGCTGGCCCGAGAGCTCACGGGTCGAGCCTTCGATGCCCGCGATCTCAGCCCCGCCCAGCGCGCTACCCTGTTCTCGGGCAGCCGGGCGCGGGTTCTCGGCTTCGGAGTGGCGACACAGCTCTGCTTCCTGATCCCTGGCGGAGCCGTCGCGATCATGCCGGCCGCCGTGGCCGGAAGCACGATGCTCGCGCGAGACATGCTCGCGCGAGCCGGATTCGCCACGTCCCCCACCACGCTGCCCACCACACCGCCCGTCGCGCCGCCCACCGCGTCGCCGCGCACCCCGCCGCCGCCCACTCCCATCGGCGCCCCCTGATGCCCGAGGGCGACACCGTCTTCCGCACGGCACGACGACTCGACGAAGCTCTGGCCGGCGCGGAGGTCACCCGATTCGACCTGCGCGTGCCCCGATTCGCCACGCTCGACCTGACCGGCCAGCCGGTGCATGCCGTGATCCCCCGCGGCAAGCATCTGCTCATGCGCATCGGCGACAGCACACTGCATTCGCATCTGCGCATGGACGGCGCGTGGTTCACCTATCGCCCCGGCGAGAAGTGGCGGCATCCGGCGTTCAAGGTGCGTGCGGTCGTCGGTACGCCGCGGGGCGAAGCCGTGGGCGTCGACATCGCCGAGATCGAGGTCGTCCCCACCCGTGACGAGGATCAGCTCGTCGGTTACCTCGGACCTGATCCGCTCGCCGACGACTGGGATGCGGCAGAGGCAGTCCGACGTCTCGAGGCCGACGCCCGCAGCATCCACGTCGCCCTCCTCGATCAGCGCAACGTCGCGGGATTCGGCAACGAGTACGCCGCAGAACTCCTGTTCCTCCGAGGAATCCTGCCGACCAGACCGACGCCGGAGGTCGATGTCGCCGCCCTCCTCGACCTCGGTGTGCGCACGATCCGCGCCAACCGGGACCGCCGTCACCGCACCTTCACCGGCGTCGATCGGCCCGGCCAGGGCACCTGGGTGTACGGCCGCGCCGGACGTCCGTGCCGACGCTGCGGCACCTTGATCCGGCGGGGCGAGCAGGGCGCCGATCCGACCCGCGAACGCATCACCTTCTGGTGCCCCTCCTGTCAGCACTGACCACATCCATCCGCGGGAATGAATCCGCCCCTGTCGTGGTTGTTGATATATCCGGAGAACTCCGGAGCACGGGAGGAATCGTGGGCAAGAACTACGTCGACATCGAGAACGACCAGGGCGCGACGCTGCGGTATCGCAAGCACGCGAACGGCCGGGGTCTCGTCGCGCATGGCGCGAAGGTGCACCCGAAGGCACACATCGAGGCGGGTGCCTATATCGAACCGGGGGCGCGCGTCGGTGCCGGCGCGACCATCGCCCGCGGTGCCTGGATCGACGAAGACGCCGTGATCGGCGAGGGCGCGTTCGTGGACGCGCACGCGCACGTCGGCCATGGCGCGGCGATCGGCGACCACGCCTACGTGGGCGTCCGCACCGACATCGGTGCCGGAGCGCGCATCGTCCGCGGTGCCAGGATCGGCGACGACGAGACGGTCGCGGCCGGACTCACCATCGCGACGGATCAGAAAGGTCTGTGGCTCGCGGCCTGAGCGACCTCACCCGAGCGGTGCGCTCACAACAGCCGCCGCTCGGAGGCCCATGCCGTGAGTTCGTGTCGTGAGGAGAGCTGAAGCTTGCGCAGCACCGACGACACATGCGTCTCGACCGTCTTGATCGAGATGAACAGCTCCGACGCGACCTCTTTGTACGCGTAGCCCCGAGCGATCAGGCGCATGACCTCCTGCTCGCGTGCCGAGAGCCGGTCGAGTTCGTCGGTCGCTGTCGCGGTCTCGCCGGCGACCGCCCCGAAGGCGTCGAGCACGAAGCCGGCAAGCCTCGGCGAGAAGACCGCATCGCCCTCGGCCACGGCCCGCACCGCGCTGCTGACCTCGACGCCGGATGAGCCCTTCGTGATGTAGCCCCGCGCGCCGGCGCGGATCACCCGCACCACGTCGGCCGCGGCGTCGGACACGCTCAACGCGAGGAAGCGGGCATCGGTCGGAGACGACCCGCGGATCACCGCCTCACCTCCGGCCGCGTCCTCGCCGGCGCCGCCCGGGAGATGCACGTCGAGGAGAACGACATCCGGTCGCGTCTCGCCGATCACCGCGATCGCCGACGGCACATCTGCCGCTTCGCCCACCACATCGACGCTCGCATCGAGGTCTGCGCGCAGGCCGGAGCGGAAGATCGAGTGATCGTCGACGATCACGACACGGATGATCTCAGCCATGGTGCTCCTCCCGAGCCGTCGCACGCGGTACCGGCCGCTCCTGGTTGGACGGTGTCATGATGCGCAGATGCACCTCTGTGCCGCTCTCATCGCTGCGAACCCCTCCACTGCCACCCGCACGGCGCATCCGTCCGATGATCGACTCGCGCACGCCCAACCGATCGCTGGGCACCTCATCGAGCTGGAATCCCGGGCCCCGATCGCGGATGAACACATCGACGCCTGACACGCTTCCCTCGATGTACACCGAGATCTCGCCTCCTGCGTGGCGGGCCGCGTTCAGGATCGCCTCCCTGGCGGCGGCGGCGAGCTCTCCGCTCGCCCGCTCTGTCGACAGGCCGGCGGAGACCACGTCGATGCGCACCGGGTAGTCGAGCTCCAACGCTCCGGCATAGTCGCGCAGGTCGGTCGGAAGATCACTATCGGCCGGAGCATCGCCGTCGTACAACCAGGCACGCAGCTCGCGCTCCTGCGCCCTGGCGAGGCGCGCAGCTTCGCTGGAAGCTCCCGCCCTGTTCTGGATCAGCGCCAGTGTCTGCAGCACCGAATCGTGCAGGTGGGCGGCCATCTGGCTGCGCTGCTCCTCGCGGATGCGGCGCACCCGCTCACCGGACAGCTCGCGCCATCGGGGTATCAACGACGAGGACACCACGGCCGCGAGCCCGACCAGCGGGAGCAGCACCAGCGCCACGCCCGAACGGGCCACCGGCCAGGACAGCAGGATCGTGAACAGCAGGGCCAGCAGGACGATCGAGAGGATCCGGATGCTCAGCGTGTGCCGTGGCCCCCGTGCGGTGTCGGTGCTGTCGATCAGCGTCGCCCAGAGCCCGGCGCCGGTCGCGAAGACCACCGTTCCGCCGACGACGACCGCCGCGACATCGGGAGGGATCGACCCGGTCAGCCAGTCGCTGCCGCCACGCCACACCAGCACGACGAGGACCCCCACGGCCGCGGGAGCCAGCAGCAGCCACGCCACGGGCATCCGTCTGGTCGGTGCGTCCTCACCCTCCGCCCACGGCGTGAACATCCAGCACCAGGCGTAGAGCAGCACCCCTGCACCGCCGCACAGCGCGAGGGCGATGAACAGAGCGCGCACCATCCACGGCCGTGCGCCCAGGTGGCGTGCGAGTCCGGCACTGACGCCGGCGACCAGGCAGTCGCGATCGCGGGTCAGCGACGGGCGCGGTGGAGCGGCGACGCGCGGAGGTCGCGCGGGAGCGTGCGCCGAAGAGGACATGTCGCCATCCAATCATCCGCGCCGATGCTCCGGGGGCTCCCCCGGCGAGAATCAGGGGTCGCTCAGGGGTTCCCCCCATGGCACAGCGCCCCGCGCCACCGCCAGGATCGAAGCATGACGATTCCGACTGCGCCTCCGCCCCCTGCCGATCCAGACGCTCCGGCCGTCGGCGGTCCCGGCACGGGCACCCTGCGCGGCGCCGACCGCTTCCTGCTCTGGGTCGCCGGTCTCGGCGTCGCCCGCTCCGAGGGCTGGCTGGGTGGCGTCGCCGCCGGTATCGCCGCACGCCTGCGGATCGACCCGCTCATCGTGCGAGGGGTGCTGGTGGTGGCCGCGCTCTTCGGACTGCCGGTGATCTTCCTGTACGCCGCCGCGTGGGCGCTGCTGCCCGACATCGATGGACGGGTGCACCTGCGCGACCTGCTGCGTCGCGACTACCAGCCCGTGCAGTGGGGCATCCTGGCGATGGCCGTCATCGGGCTGTTCCCGACCGCTCCGCTCGCTGGCCGCCTGTTCGGGCTCGGTTACGGCGACTGGTCGGCCCTCTCCCTCCTCAGCTGGATCGTCGGGCTCGTGCTCGTCGCCGGCCTGCTCTTCCTGATCGTGCGTGCTGCCAGCCGCACCCCGGGCGCTTCCGCGTCTGATCTGCCGACGGCTTCCGCAGATCAGACGGCCCCGGCCGCGTCCGCCCCCCTCGCCGATTCGGGTACCGCCGAGGGGGCGGACGCCACTCTCTCCGCCGCCGCGGAATCCGACACCGGCGTCGCAGCCGGGCCGATGTCACCGGATCCCGCACTCGGCGCGATCCCGCCGGCACCGCCGGCCCCTCTGCCGCCCGGTTCGCAGGATCCCGCAGCCCTCGAAGCCTGGCGCGCCCAGCATGCCGCGTGGAAGGAACAGGATCAGGCGTGGCGGCGCCAGCAGCAGGACGTCGAGCGCGCCGCCCGCGACCAGCTGCGCCGTGAGCGCCAGGCCGAGGCCGCCGTGTTCGCCGCCGAAGCCGCCGAACGCCGTCGCATCCGCCGGGAGTCGAACCCGCGCGCCGGATTCGCGTTCGTGGCGACGATGGTGGGGCTCGCGATCATCACCGGTGCTGCCGTGGGACTGGCGACCGGCGCAGCCCAGCTCGGCGGAGCTCTCGGCCTCCTCGCCGCAGCCCTGATCCTCGCGCTCGGGATGATCGTCGCCGGGGCGTTCCGTCGGCGCAGCGGTTTCCTGGCCTTCGTGACGGTCATCACCCTCGTCGGCGGACTCGTGGCCGGGGCGTTCTCCACGCTGCAGGGCCTGACCTTCGGATGGGCCTCGATCACCAACAGCCGCGAGCAGCACATCCGTCAGCCGTTCGGCGACCTCTCCGTCACCCTCTATCAGCACGACGGCGCGCCGCGACCGATCGTGATCGAGAAGTCCTCCGGGGGGACGTACATCTATGTCGATCCCGGCGTCGAGCTGCAGCTCCGAGCGACGGTGGACACGGCATCCGTGACCTGGACCCGCGTGGAGGGCGACTCGGGAACGATCGTCGACTCCGGCACGTGGCTCGGCACGCGTGACGGAGACGAGCGCGCGGGAGAGGAGGCGGTGATCGTGCAGAGCATCTCGGCCGACACCGCCTCCCCGACGACCATCCAACCGATCACCCTCGATCAGAACAGCGGTGACATCTCCATCACCGTCGCCGAGCCCGCGAAGGAAGACCAGTGATGAGCGTTCCGTCGATCACCGAGACCACCGCCGTGCCCCGCACCCGCTGGGCGGCCATCATCTGGGGGCTCCTGTTCGCCGCGATCTCGACGACAGCCCTCTGGATGCTGGCAGACGCCGACCGCCGCGATGCAGCCGCCGACGCCCTGCTGGCCCTCACCCCGACGGCCGCCGTCGCGGTCGCGCTCCTGACCGTCGGCGTGCTGCTCCTGGTCGGCGGAGCCGCCGGACTCGTCCGTCGCGCGCAGCGGAAGCTCTCCACCACGAGCCCTGCTGCGCCGACGGAGGTGCCGGGCACTCCCGCCGAGTAGCCTTGACCGCATGGCGAACCAGGGAAGACGCCCCGCGAAGGGCACAGGCCGCGGAACACCGGTACGCCGAAACAAGGCAGCACCCGCGGAGCGGTATCCCCCGCAGAAGCCGAAGAAGCCCACCTCCAAGGTCGTCTTCGATGCCCCGCAGCCCGAACCGGAAGCGCCGCGCACCTTCCGCCTCGGCGCTGTGCCTGGCGCGACCCCCGGCAAGTGGATCGACGCCTGGAAGCAGCGGATGCCGCGTGTGCCGCTCGAGCTCGTGACGATCGACCCGGCCGCCCAGCGCGATGCACTCGACCGCGTCGATGCGGCGCTCCTTCGTCTGCCCCTCACCGACGAGTCGCTGCACATCATCCCCCTGTACGACGAAGTCCCGGTCGTCGTCGCAGCGGTCGATTCGCATCTGATGGCCGCGGAGCAGCTCACCGCGGCCGACCTCGAAGGCGAGGTCGTGATCGCGCTGACCGACGATGTCCTGGGTTCTCCCGTGTTCCCGGGGACTGTCCAGGCGACCTTCGATCCCCTTCCCACCGACGAGGCGATCGCGACGGCGGCATCCGGCGTCGGCATCGTCGTCGTCCCGATGTCTCTCGCGCGTCTGCACCATCGCAAGGACGCCGATCACCGCGTCCTCGCGCACGGACCGACCTCGACCGTCGCGCTGGTGTGGCCGCGGGAGCGCACCACGGCCGACGTCGAGACGTTCGTGGGCATCGTCCGCGGTCGCACGGCGAACTCCTCGCGGTGACCGCGTCTGCTCGGCCACGCGCGCTCGTTAGAATCTCCTGATGGCCTCGCTTCTCTACGTCTGCGTGCGACCCGAGACCGGGGCGGCGGATGCCGAGCATGCGTCCTTCCGTCGGGCGCTGGGCGTCGACGTGGTCGACCGGCTCGATCTGCTGCACGGGGCGTTGCCGATGGAACGCCTGAGGGGATATCGCGGCATCGTCGTCGGGGGCTCGCCGTTCAACGTCTCCGATGCGGTGAAGTCCGCCGAGCAGCTTCGTGTCGAGGCCGACCTCCGCACGCTGGCCGACGCGGCGATGGCCGCCGAGGTCGCGGTGTTCTTCACCTGCTTCAGCATCGGTGTCGTCACCCGCATGCTCGGCGGCGAGGTGGTGACCGACACTCCGGAGCCCGCGAGCGCCACGGTCATCGAGACCACGCAGGCGGGCGCGTCCGATCCGGTGTTCGGACCCAGCGGCTCCGCTCTGACGGTCTTCACGGCCCATAAGGAGAGCGCGGCGGCGACCCCGCCCGGCGCCGTGCTGCTGGCCACGAACGAGGCCTGCCCCGTGCAGGCGTACCGCGTGGGCACGCATCTCTACGCCGCTCAGTTCCACCCAGAGCCCACGCCTCGCGACTTCGCCGACCGGATGACGTTCTACCGCACCACCGGCTACTTCGACCCCGACGAGTTCGACGCCGTGCAGCAGCAGGTTCTCGCAGCCTCGGTCACCGAGGGGGCGGCCCTGCTGCGACGCTTCGCCGAGACCTTCGCCTGAATCAGCTCGACGCCGAGTCGCGGAGCAGCGGTACGCGCTCGCGCAGGTATGCCTCCAACGGCATGAATCCTCCCGCGGTGCTCCAGCGCACGGAGGGCACGCCGTCGACCTGAGCGAGCGGACCGGATGAACCTCCGGCGTCCACGGCGTCGACGTCGACGACGCTCCATCCCACGTGCACGACATCGCCCTCGTCGAAGCCGCCGCGCAGCGCCTCGGCCCTGCGCTCCGCCCGCTCCCTGGCCGACTCGGCCGTGTAGCCGCGACGCCCCGGGTCCGCCGCGCGCAGGACCTCGGCCGTCGCCAGCGCATGTGTCTCGGTCAGCAGCAGCACACCCAGGTGCCACGCCTCACCGACCCTGACGATGCGACGCCCGCGCCAGCGGGAATCGCGCTGTTCACCGAGCCCTTCCTTCGGAGCGCCCTTCAGGTCGTGCACGGCCTGTGTCAGCAGCGCGGATGCGGTGGTCACAGCTCTCCCTGTCGTGTCTTGTCGGCCAGTCGCGGGCCCACGACCTCCGCGCGGTCGCCGCGGAGCGTCATCCCGATCAGGGGATACAGCAGCACGGACAGCATTCCGGCTCCGACGAGCGCCGCAGCCGTGCCGGTGTCGAGCATCTTCTGATCCACACCGATGGCGGTGACAGCCACGATGATCGGCAGGCCCGTCGCGGCGAGCAGTCCGAGGGCCGCGCGGTCGCGCACGCTCATCCCCGCCGGCGCCGAGAGCTGCGCCGCGGATCCGCGGATCACGAGCAGAGCGATCAGGAAGATGGGCACCAGCCCCAACGCCGTCGGCGAAGACAGCAATGCCTGCAGATCGAACGTGACCCCGGTGTAGAGGAAGAAGATCGGCACGAGGAAACCGAAGGCGATCGCCTCGATCTTGCTCTCGACCTCTTCCGCGTCCTTCTTCGGTGCACGCGCCATGATGATGCGCCAGACCGCCCCGGCCACGAAAGCCCCGAGCAGCATGTCGAGATCGAGCATGACGCTCAGCCCGACGAGAGCGGCGATGAGCAGGATCACGAAGCGCACGCCGAACTGATCCGAGGTGTGCAGTGTCGCCCGCACGATGCCGTGCAGCCGCCCGTGCGGGACGCGGTGCGCCAGCAGCACCGCGAGCCCGGCGAGCACCACGAAGGTCAGCAGCACGGCCGTGGCGATCGGCGTGGTCCGCGTGCTGAGGAAGATCGAGATCGCGATCAACGGGAGGAACTCGCCCACCGCGCCGATCGCGCTGATGGCACGACCGAAGGGGGTGTCGAGCTCGCGGGCATCGCGCAGGATCGGCATCAGGGTGCCCAGCGCCGTGGAGCTGAGCGCGATGCCGACCACCACCATCCCCTCTCCCGGCGCGAAGAAGAAGCCCAGACCTATGCCCAGGAGCACGCTGAGCAGCCAGCCCAGAGAGGCGCGTGCGAGCGGCTTGCCCGCCACCATCTTGAAGTCGATCTCGGTTCCGGCGACGAAGAACAGCAGCGCGAGGCCGAAATCGCTGAGCTTCTCCAGCAGCGGTCCCGGTTCGACCCAGCCGAAGACAGCGGGACCGACGAGGATGCCGAGCACGAGCTCGAACACCACGATGGGCACCCGGACCACCGGTCGCACGCCGCGTGCGAGAAGCGGCGCCGCCACGGCGAGCAGCGGGATCAGCACGAGGCCGAGGTCACTCGCATTCATGCTCTCAGGGTAGGTGAGAGCGGTGCAGTGCGCAGGCAGTGCAGCGGGTGATCTTTCGCGATTCGCCCGCTCGGCGCATCCACGGCAGAATCGATGCACACCCTCGAGGAGCCCCCATGTCTCAGCCCGATACCGCCCGCCTGCTCATCGCCTGCGACGACCAGCCCGGCATCGTCGCCGCCGTCGCCGGCGTGCTCGCTCATCACGGCGCGAACATCATCTCGCTCGATCAGCACTCGACCGACTCCGAGGGCGGACGCTTCTTCCAGCGCACGGTCATCCACCTCGACGGTCTGGCAGCGGCGCGCCCGGCACTCGAAGCCGACATCGCGGCCGTCGCCGAGCGCTTCGGCATGGAGTGGTCGCTGCACGACGTGGCCCGCCGCAAGCGCGTCGCGATCTTCGTCTCGAAGTACGATCACTGCCTCATGGAGCTGCTGTGGCGTACGCAGCGCGGACAGCTCGACATCGACATCACCATGGTCGTGTCCAACCACCCCGACCTGGCCGAGGCCGTCCGCTCATTCGGTGTGCCGTTCGTGCACATCCCCTCCGGCGACAAGGCCGCCATGGAGGATCGTCAGCTCGAACTGCTGCGCGGGAACGTCGACCTCGTCGTGCTCGCCCGCTACATGCAGATCCTCTCCGACGACTTCATCACGCGCCTCGAAGCTCCGGTCATCAACATCCACCACTCGTTCCTGCCCGCGTTCATCGGAGCG
The DNA here is from genome assembly GCF_001005635.1 of Microbacterium sp. Ag1. Lineage (NCBI taxonomy): Bacteria > Bacillati > Actinomycetota > Actinomycetes > Micrococcales > Microbacteriaceae > Microbacterium > Microbacterium sp. Ag1. Next base: position 46,272 of record NZ_LBCR01000028.1, on the reverse strand, counting down.
AACCCGTACGCTCGCGCCAAGGACCGTGGCGTCAAGCTGATCGGCGCGACCGCGCACTACGCGACGGCCGATCTTGACGAGGGACCGATCATCGAACAGGACGTCACGCGCGTCACCCACTCCGAGTCGGCCGCCGAGCTGCAGAGTCGCGGTGCCGACGTCGAGCGCCTCGTGCTCGCCCGCGCCGTGCAGTGGCACGCCGAGGATCGCGTGATCGTGCACGGCAAATCCACCGTGATCCTCTAGCCCGGTCGTTCCCGGGTGGACGCGGGTCAGTCGCGGTCGCTCAGGATATCGACCGCGAGCCCGTGGGAGGCCGCTGACAGGCGTCGGTCATTCGTCCACAGCGCGGAGCAGCCCGCGATCCGGGCCGCAGCGAGGGTCACGGTCTCGCCGGGAGCCCTGCCATCAGCTCGGCGAAGACCTCGGCAGCCGAGCCATGACGCACCAGCGGCGCGCCCTGCCCCATCCACAGCGACTGCAGCGCGCCCAGGTTCTGCTCCCCCGCCGCGGTGCGGAAGCGCCCTGTCAGCCAGTTCTGCATCGGGAACGGCGCGATCGTGCCGCTCGCCTCGATCGCCCGCACCACACGGTTGCGGGCGCCGCGAGCCAGGCGTCCGCTCATCGCACGTGTGAGCACGGTCTCGTCGGCGGCGGTGGATCGGATCGCGTCGCGGTGCGCTTCGTTCGCGGCCGACTCCGCGGTGGCGAGGAACGCCGTCCCCACCTGCACTCCCGCCGCGCCCAGGGCGAACGCCGCCGCCACCCCGCGACGATCGGCGACACCTCCTGCCGCGATCACGGGCACCCCGACCGCGTCGACCATCTGCGGCACCAGCGCGAACGTCCCGACCAGCGACTCCTCCGCTGAACGCAGGAATGCGACCCGATGACCCGCGGCCTCGGCGCCGCTCGCGACCACGGCGTCCACGCCCGCTGCGTCGAGCGCGACGGCCTCAGCCACCGAGGTCGCCGTGCCGACGACGAGGATGCCGCGGCGATGCGCCTCCTCGATCAGGTCGTCCGACGGCACGCCGAACACCACGCTGAGCACGGCGGCCTCGATCTCCCAGACGGCCTCGAGCTGTTCGTCCAGGGTCGGGGCGTACCGCTCCGGCCGCGCGGGGACGTCCACGCCCACGGCTTCGTAGAACGGCTGCAGGGCCTGCGCGAACACGGTGTGCTGCGGGTTCGGCTCGACCTCGTCTCCCATCGGAAGCCAGACGTTCACCGCATAGGGCCGGTCGGTCAGGGCACGCAGCTCGGCCCCGGTCGCACGGATGCGATCGCCGTCGTAACCGTAGAGTCCGAACGACCCCAGTCCACCCGCGTTGCTGACCGCGGCGGTGAGCGCGGTCGAGGAGAGCCCGCCGAACGGGCCGAGAACGATCGGATGCTCGATCCCGAGCAGGGTGCGAAGGTCACTCATGCTTCGACGTTACGCCCGCTGGCGACCCCGAGGCCGCGTTCGAATCGCGCAACTGGTCGTATCCGACGCCCGGAGGGAACCAGTCGCGCGATTCGAACGTCACCCGGACCCCGGTGATACCCTCGTCGCAGGAAGGGGTGCGCACATGAGCGAGTGGTTCGGGCAGATGCTGAGCTTCGTCGCGACCGCGATCGGCCTCGTGTCGATGCCCGACGCAACGGCCCTCGGCCTCGCGATCGCGCTGCTTGCCGTGACCGCCCTCACGCTCGCCATCGTGCTGAGCGTGCACCCCGAGGCCACAGCCGACGCCCCGCATCCGCTGCGGGCCATCGACGTCGGCACCCTCCTCACGCAGAGTGACCCCGATGCCGCCGGGCACCCGCGCCCTCGGGCGCCGGGAGTCGCGACCGCCGCGTAGTCCGTTCGCACGACGGGACAGCGCGGCCTTCGCCGACCCTTCCCGACGCCACGAACGGACACTCTCTTGGACATCTTCGCTTTCCCTCCTCTCGCCGCCCTCCTCGACGCCGCCTACGGCGCCATGACCGGGCTCTCCGACCTCCTCACCCCTCTCGCCGGCGCCGCGGCCGCAGCACTCGCCGTGGTGCTCGTCACCCTGCTGGTGCGGGCGCTGCTCATCCCGGTGGGCATATCCCAGGCCAAGGCCGAACAGACCAGGGCGCGTCTCGCCCCGAAGCTGCGTGAGCTGCAGCGCCGCCACAAGAAGAACCCCGAGCGCCTGCAGAAGGAGACGTTGGCGCTCTACAAGGCCGAGAACACGTCGCCGTTCGCGGGGATGCTCCCGGTGCTGGCGCAGGCCCCCGTCGTCGGCATCCTGTACACGCTGTTCCTCCGTCCCGAGATCGCCGGTCATCCGAACGAACTGCTCGCGCACGACCTGTTCGGCGCCCCGCTGGGGACGAGCCTGGTCTCCGCGCTCTTCGGCGGCACGGCGACGCCCGCCACGTTCCTGGTGTTCGGAGTGCTGCTGGCGGTCATGGTCGCGGTCGCCGAGGTCACCCGCCGCGTGTTCCGTCCCACTCCGGTCGAGGGTGACGACTCCCCGTTGAACTCGCCCACGATGCTGCGCGTCGTCTCGGCGACGCACTACCTCACAGCGGTCTTCGCCGCATTCGTGCCCCTCGCCGCTGCGCTCTACCTCACCGTCACGGTGGTGTGGACGCTCGTCCAGCGCGTCATCCTGCGTCGGCGCTTCCCGCTGCCGACTCCGACGGTCAATCGGGCAGCGGTATCGGCGCGGTGAAGGGACCGGAGGGGCCGCCGTCGCGACGGTCCCTCCGCACGCCGAGCGTGGTGCCGACGCTCGCGGCGATCACGAGAGCGATGGCGAGCATGCGCAACGGCGTCGCATCCTGACCGAGGATGAGCCAGCCGGCGAGGGTGGCGAACGCCGGCTCCAGGCTCAGCAGCACCCCGAAGACGCGCTGCGGAAGCCGCCGCAGCGCCGCGAGCTCGAAGCTGTACGGGATGACCGACGACAGCACCGCGGTGATCGCCGCGAGCAGCAGGAGCTGCGGGTCCATCGCCACGGTCGACACAGCGGGAACGCCGACCGGGACCAGCAGCACGGCCGCGACCACGAGTCCCATCGCCAGGCCGCTGCTGCCGGGGATGAGGGCGCCGACGCGGGCGCTCATCCGGATGTACATGGCCCAGAACCCGGCGGCGATGAGGATGAACACGACCCCGAGCGGATCGAGCGGCTCTGCCCCGATCAGCCCGTCGATGCCGAGGACGACCATGCCCAGCAGGGCGATGCCGACCCAGGCGAAATCTCTGAGCTTCCGGGTGAGCACGGCGGCGAGGACGAGCGGTCCGAGGAACTCGATCGCGACGGCGGGCCCCAGCGGGATGCGATCGATCGCGGCGTAGAAGAAGCCGTTCATCGCCGCCAGCGAGACACCGAAGAGCACGGCGGCAAGCCACTGCGCGCGGGTCCACTTCCCCGGTCGCGGCCGCACGATGACGACGAGCAGCACCGCGGCGATCGCCACGCGCAGCGAGGTCACCCCCCACGGTCCGAGCACCGGGAAGAGCTGGGCCGCGACAGCAGCGCCGAAGGGAAGCGAGAGGCAGGAGCCGATGACGAGCACGACCCCCACGAGGGGACCGGACGCGGTGGGCTTCTGCACCAGACAAGCTTAGGCGGCTGCCCCTGCTTCAGCCCGGCGTCGAGACCCACCGTGCTGTCGAGACCCACCGTCCCTGTCGAGACCCACCGTCGAATGCGCGACGGCGCGTGGGTGTCGACGAAGACGATGGGTCTCGACGGGTGCTCGTAGGGGTCAGAGGTGTTTGCCGCCCGTGACCGCGATGACCGATCCCGAGGTGTAGGAGGACTCGTCCGATGCCAGGTACACATATGCCCCGGCGAGTTCCGCGGGTTGCCCTGCCCGCCCGAGCGGGGTGTCGGCACCGAAGGTCGCCAGGCGCTCGGCGTCCCAGCCCGTGGCGGGGATCAGCGGTGTCCAGATCGGGCCGGGGGCCACGGCGTTCACTCGGATGCCCTTGGGCCCCGCCTCCTCGGCGAGCGCCTTCACGAACGCCACCTGTGCCGCCTTGGTCATGGCGTAGTCGATCAGACCCGGCGAGGGGTTGTAGGCCTGCACCGACGCGGTCACGATGATGCTCGCACCGGGTTCGAGGTCGGGATAGGCCGCACGTGCCGAGAACAGCATTCCGGCCAGGTTCGTGTCGAAGACCCGGCGCATCCGCTCCGTCTCCAGCGACGCGAAACCGTCGATGTCGTGCTGGTAGCCGGCGTTGAGCACGAGCACGTCGAGTCCACCCAGCTCGCTCCGGGTCTTCGCGACGATGTCGGTCGCGAACCCCTCGTCGCGCAGATCGCCCGCGAATCCCACTCCGATCCGGCCGGCCTCGCGGACCAGGGCGAGGGTGTCCTCCGCGTCGTCCTGTTCCTCGGGCATGTGCGCGATGGCGACGTCCGCGCCCTCTCGGGCGAAGGCGATCGCGACGGCGCGGCCGATGCCCGAGTCCCCGCCCGTGATCAGAGCACGGCGTCCTCCCAGGCGACCGTGGCCTGCGTAGGTCTGCTCCCCGTGGTCGGGCTCCGGCCGGGTCCGCTCCGTCAGCCCCGGCTGATCCTGGTGCTGCGCGGGGAAGCCCTCCTCGCGATGCGCGTGCCGGGGGTCGGTGGTGTCGTCTGTCATGGCGATCCTCCTCATCTCGTGGAACGTGTCGTCTCGTGGAACGTGTCGTCGTACGAGCGACTCTCCCCGACGGCCGTGCTTCCGTCAGGGGGGTTGACAGGTCCGCCCTGTGCGAGGGGTCGAGAGGATCAGACGGGCGGGGTCACCGGGACTTCCTCGGTGCCCGGCTCGGTTCCCGATTCCGCGGGCTCGGGAACGAGGTAGAGCCCGCTCGGAGCGTTCGCCGTGAAGGCGAGTGCCTCGATCCACGCGCGGTTGACGGAGGGCTGCCTGCTGCCGAAGTACTTGAAGACCAGCGCGCTGCCGGGCTGGATCCAGACGGTGGTGCGCCCACCGCCCACGCTGGTGTCTTCTCGCCAGCTGAACGGGAAGGGCTCACCGCGACGCAGCTTGGCGGTGATGACGAGCTGCAGATGCGTGAGCGCCCGGTCCTCGATCTCGGTCTTCACGCTGCCTTCATAGACGAACTTTCCCATGCAGTGCTCCTCGGTCGTGGTGGTGGGGACGACGGTTGCGACCCATTGTTCCCCAAACAGCCGACGGCCACACAGTCCCTCGGCGGGTGGATCCGATGCCGGGTCGCCACAGCGAAGTCAACCCCCTCGGCGAGATCTGGAGGGGCGCATAGCCTCATTCCACTCGACCCCGAGGAGGGCACTGCCATGAACGACCGACACATCGATGACCGCCCGGACGAGGGCAACACCCCGGGCACGACGCACGCGTCGTGGGGCGCGGGAAACCCCCGTCTGCGCATCACCAGGGACGACGAGCGCACCGAGTTCGCGCTCGAAGACGATGTCGTCCGCGTCGGCTCGGCCGAGGGCAACGAACTGCGCCTCGCCGACACCGACCCGGTGCACGCCACGATCACGCACGACGACCGCGACGAGTACGTGCTGACCCTGCACGGCGAGGGCGAGACGAACGCGAGCCTCGGCGTGGACGCGACGCACGTGGATGAGAACTCCGAGACCCTGCGCACGGGCGCGCACTTCACGGCGGGTCCGTGGACCCTGGTGTTCGCCCGCGACGAGTTCGCCGATCACGGACGCCCCTACGGCGGCCGCGCGGGCGGAGAGTACTCGGACCAGCCGCTGCAGCCCCCTCGTCCGGACTACGACGAGAGCGAAGAGCGATGACGCTCGAGAAGGGACGCTCCGCACGGTGACCGCTCTCGACGCTCTCGACTCGGACACGCAGAGCCACATCGCACGGTTGAGCGAACTCGCCGCGGAGCGGGAGCTCCGCATCGGAGTGGCCGAGTCGCTGACCTCGGGCATGCTCGCGGAGACGATCGGTGCCGGCGACGGTGCCTCCGGCTGGTTCGCCGGGGGCATCGTGGCCTACTCCACCGACGTCAAGGAGCGCGTGCTGGGACTGACGCCGGGAACGGATCCGTGCTCTGCCGCCTGCGCGGAGCAGCTCGCCGCCGGTGCACGGACCCTGTTCGATGTCGACCTTGCGGTCTCGACCACCGGTGTGGGCGGCCCGGAACCCCAGGGCGGGCACGCGGCGGGAACCGTCTATCTGGGCTGGGCCACGGCCGATGGCGACGTGGGCCACCGTCGACTGGCACTGGTCGGCGACCCGGAAGAGGTGCTCGCGTCGACCGTCGGTGCGGCCGTCGGCCTGCTGGCGTTCCACGCCGAGGGGCTGCGACCGCTGGGTCCGCGGCGCGGTCAGGAGAACGACGGCGAAGACCGTCGTCCGCGCTGACCACGGCATCGCCACGAGTCGCGCATCGTCACAGGCCGCAGCACCCCCGCCGGCGCGTTGGCCGCAGCTTCACTGGCCGGGTAGGAGCCCGATCCGCAGCGGCGCCTGTGGGGTGGTCGCCTCGCGCAGCGCCGCATCGATCTCGGAGAGCGGCCGCACCGCGCCAACGGCATCGGCGAAGGGATAGGCCCTCCCCCGGCCCGCGAGGAACGCCACCGCTTCAGCCAGCTCTGCGCCCGTGTAGTTGTGGATGCCCGCGACGGTGACGAGCCGGCGCACGATGCTCTCGGCGTCGAACGGAACCGGGTCAGCGGGGAACACGCTCCCGACCAGCACGACCGTCCCCCCGACCGCCACGCCGGCGAGTGCTTCCTGCACGGCATGCCCCGACGCCTCGATCACGACATCAGGATCCCGGTCGAGACGCGTCGCTCCGAACCGTGCGGCCAGACCCTGCCTGTCGACGTTCGGGTCCCGCACCTCCACGGTCGCCCCCTGTTCGGCGGCGATGGCTGCGGCGGACAGCCCCACGAGACCCGCGCCGTGGATCCGCACGGAGGCCCCGTCGAGGTCGTGGTCCTTCGCCGCTCGAGCGACCGCCGCCCACGCGGTGGCCGTGGCGCACGAGGCGGGCGCGAGCACCGCGGCGGGGAGCGCCTCGGGCACCCTGACGATGGCCGTCCCCTCCCTCAGCTGCACGTGACTCGCGAACGCTCCGGTGAGGTCGCCGTGCGCGCCGACGCGATCGTGCCCGTACTTCCCCAGATCACGGCATTTCTGCGGCAGCCCCCGCAGGCAGCGATCGCAGCTCGCGCAGGATACGGTCACCGACCACACCACCCGATCGCCGATCCGCAGCGGAGTGCCGTCCACGGTGCGCGCGCCGGCGTCGCCGATGGCGATCACCCGTCCGACGCTCTCGTGTCCGAGCACCAGGGGCGTCGGAGCGGATCGTCGTCCCCGCACCGTGTGCACGTCGGATCCGCAGATCGTCGACATCTCGACCGCCACGAGCGCGTCCCCGTCCGCGAGAGCCACTCCCGGTACCGCGATCGTCTCGTGCGGGTGGCCTTCGCCGACCCAGACCATCGCGGTGGCCGCCGGGCGCAGCGCGACGTCTCGGCGGTGGCCGGGCGGACGGATCAGCAGCGTTCCCATGGCGCGATCCCTCAGGAGGTGGCGACGAGCGGCAGCAGCTCGCGCTGGACGAGCACATCCCGCAACGCGCTCACATCGCTCAGCACGGCATCGGCTCCGGCGGCGCTCAGCGCCGGACGATCGTGGGCGCCGGTGAGCACGCCCGCGACGAATCCGGCGCCGGCTCGACGACCCGACTCGACATCGCTGACGGTGTCGCCGACGACCGCGATCGACTGGACGGATGACGCCTGCGTGCGCAGCAGGGCCGCCAGCACGAGGTCGGGCGCCGGGCGTCCGCGTCCGGCGTCGATCGGCGACAGCGCGAGGTCGACGAGGTCTCGCCAGCCGAGTCCGTCGATCAGGGCGTCTCGGGTCACCGGGGCGAAGCCGGTGGTGAGCACGACCTTCAGCCCGGCGTCCTTCAATCCCTGGATCGCATCGGCGGCACCGGGGATCTCGGAGACGCCCTGCTCGGCGACGATCTCGGCGTACGCGCCCTCGAACGCGGCAGTGGCACGTGCCGCGGCCTCTGCGTCGCCGCCGGAGAGGTGCGTGAAGACGTCGATCTTCGACTGCCCCATGGTCACGCGCACGTAGTCGAGCGCCTCGTCCCACGGCATCCGGTCGGCGACGCCGGTGCGCTCGGCGGCGCGCTGGAAGGCCTGCTCCACGACGCCGTCGTCGAGCACCGTGGTCCCCGCCATGTCGAGGACGGCGAGTTCGAGAGGAGTGGTCATGATGTTCCTTCCATTGCTGCCGTCCACCCGAAGGCGGCGGCGAGGTTCTCTTCGGCGAGTCCGAGGCCCGTGGTCATCCCGATGCCGGTCGTCGCGGCGAGCACCAGCACACCGTCGTCGCCCCGGTCGATCAGGAACTCCTGCGGGCCCTTCGCGTACACGCCCTGCCAGCGCTCGATCACCCGCGGTGCGGGTGCGTCGAACAGCGCCTCGGCCTCGTCGAGGAACGCGGTGAATGCGGCCTCGGGCTGGAACGGCGCCGGGGAGAGCGCCGTGGCGTGCGAGTCCCCGATGATGAGCGTGCCGTCGGGGAGCTGCGTGTACATCTGGTTGAGGTCGATCGCTGCGAGATCGGGCCGCTCGGTGTGCAGACGGTCGCGCACCGCACGGGCCTCCGGTCCGTCCGCGAAGCGGCCGTAGCGCACGAGCGACCAGCCGGTGAGCAGGGGGGCCGCGAGTGGACGCGGGAACGACACGGCCGCCCGCATCATGTCGAGCGCGCACCGCACGACCCCGTGCCTTTCGGCGACCTCCGGGAGCAGCTGGTCGATGTCGTGATTCACGGCGACGACGACGCTCCCGCAGGCGATCGGCCCCCGAGTCGTGTCCACCCGCCCGGCCCCCACAGCGGTGACCGCGGTGCGGAAGCGGAATTCGACACCGAGGGCGACCAGGTGGCGCACGATCGCGTCCGCCGCGGTGCGCGGATCCGTCTGCAGGTCGGTCTCGATGTGCGCGCCGCCGACGAGTCCCTCGGCGCGGAGCGGGGCCGACCGCAGGAGTTCCGAGGCTTCGAGCATGCGGATGCCTCCCTCACGGGATGCCGCCTCCAGCACGGCGAGCTCGTCGTCGTGTCTGGCGGCGACCAGCGTGCCCGACTCTCGCAGCCAGAATCCCGCATCCCGCGAGAGGCGCAGCCACAGGTCGCGCGAGAGATCGGCGTAGCGCCGCGCCTCGCCACCCTGCGCGCCGATGCAGAGGTGTCCGAAGTTGCGGATCGTCGCACCGACCGGCCCATCCGTGCGGTCGACGACGATCGCCCGCAGCCCACGCCGGACCGCCGCGTACGCCGCACCGAGGCCGACGATGCCGGAGCCGACGACGACCACATCCGCCGTGTCGAGAGCGCGATTCATCGGAACACCTTCCGCATCCACATGGCGAGACCTTCGACCACGAGCACCGTGGCGAGGATCATCAGCACGATGGCCGTCACGGTCTCGTAGCGGGACCCCTGGCTGGCGTTGAGCAGGTAGTAGCCGACCCCGCCACCGCCGACGATGCCGAGAATCGTCGCCGCACGGATGTTCGTGTCGAGCATGTAGAAGCTGTGCCCGATGAGCGCCTGCATGCCCTGCGGCACGGTCGCCGAGGTGTAGGTCTGCAGACGTGTCGCGCCGACCGCCCGCAGCGCGCGCTCCGGTCCGCGGTCCACCTCTTCGAACGAGTCGGCGATGAGCTTGCCGAGCAGTCCGATGCCGCCGATCGCGAGCGCGATGACGCCGGCCTGCGCCCCGAGACCCGTGATGACCACGAGCACGATCGCGAGGATCAGCTCCGGGATGCCGCGGATGCCCACGAGCAGGAGCCGTGCGGTCCCCCGAGCTCCCGAGCTCGGAGCGACGTTGCGGGCCGCGAGCGAGCCGAGCAGCAGCGACGGGAGCAGGGTGAGCACGGTCGCGGCGAGAGCGATCGCGACGGTCTCGCGCATGGCCTGGAACATGGCACTCGCGTCGTAGTTGCCGAACGAGGGCGGCCAGAACTTCGCCGCGACCTCTGGCAGCTTGGCCCAGAATGTGATGAGGTCCATCCAGTTGATCTGGCTGACCAGCACGCTTCCGATCACCACGAGCACGGCGACGACGCCGGCGATGGTGTGCCGGATGCGCTGCGCGGTCCAGGGGCGACGCACGGCGGTCTCCGGGCTGGCCGCCCAGGCGGGGCGCTCGACCTGGGTGGATGCGTGCGCACCGAGGCGCGGATGCAGGATCCGGTCGATCCAGGAGCGGGTGTGCTTCTGTTCGCCGAGCATCGCTCCGCGGACCATGCTCGAGACGATCTCCATCGCGACGCACAGGATGAAGATCACCAGTGCGATGCCGAGGCCCTTGCCGTAATTGAGCGACTTGAACGCGTAGGACATCTCGAGGCCGAGGCCGGCGACGCCGACGTAGCCGAGCACGACACTGCCGCGCAGGTTGATGTCGTTGCGGTGCAGCACGGTGGCCACCCAGCTGGGCAGTACCTGCGGCAGGATGCCCGACGTGAACTCCTGCATCTTCGACCCGCCCGCTGCGCGGATGGCGAGACGCGGTCCTTCGTCGATCTGCTCGATCGCATCGGCGAACATCTTCGAGATCATGCCGATCGAGTGGATGCCGATGGCGAGGATGCCGGGAAGCGTGCCGAGAGAGAACATCAGCACGAACGCCATCGCGAGGACGACGTCGGGCAGGGCGCGGGTGAGGACGCCGATGAAGCGCGCGGCCGCGCGCCACCCGTTGCCTGGCGTGGTGTTGGCGGCGGCGAGGTACGCGATCGGCACCGAGAGCACGGCGGCGAGCAGCGTGCCCACGAGCACGAGGCCCACCGTGAGGGCGATCAGCCAGGCGAGGTCTGCGGGGGCCGGGAAGGTGAGGCCGCCGACGCGGGCCATGAAGTTCTCGGCGTTGCCCCGGCTCTGCACCATCGCCGGGATCGAGATGTCGACGTCGCGGACGGCGAGGATGCCGAGCACCACGAGCGCGACCAGGGTGAGCGATGCCGCGATCCGCTCGGGCGAGATCGGGCGCTTCGGAGCGCGCTCGGCGACCGTCTGCCCGCCGCCCCGAGGCACCGGCCCACCGCCGCGTGTGGCTGCATCCGTCGCGGAGTCGAGGGCCGTCATGATGCGGCCACCTGCGCAGCCGCCTCCACGAGCTCCTCGGCCACGGCACGGATCTCGGCGGTCGTGGTGGCGACGCGCCCGTAGATCTCCATGACCTCGGACTTGGTGAGGTCACCGGTCGGGGTGTCGAGCACCACTTCGCCGTGGCGCAGACCCACGATGCGGTCGGCCCAGGAGATCGCGAGGTCGACCTGATGCAGGCTGCACACGACCGTGAGTCCCTCGTCGGCGGCGATCTCGCGGATCAGGGCCATGACCTGTTCGCTCGACTCAGGGTCGAGTGAGGCGACCGGCTCGTCGGCCAACAGGATCGCCGGCTTCTGCATGAGTGCCCTGGCTATGGCCACGCGCTGCTGCTGTCCGCCGGAGAGGGTGTCGCTGCGCTGGTAGGCGCGATCGAGGAGGCCGACGCGGTCGAGGTGTTCGAGGGCGGTGAGCTTCGAGGCCCGCGAGTATCCCCAGAGGCCGAGGCGCGGGCCGCGCACGCCCGACAGCGATCCGGTGAGCACGTTCTCGAGCACGGTGAGAGAGGGAACCAGCTCGAACTGCTGGAAGATGAACCCCACACGGCTGCGGAGGTCGCGCAGTGCCCTTCCCTTCAGCGACGGGACCTGGGCGCCCAGCACCTCAACGGAGCCCGCGGTGGGGATCTCGAGGCCGTCGAGGTGACGCAGCAGAGTCGACTTGCCCGAGCCGGAGAGGCCGAGGAGCACGACGATCTCTCCGCGGGACACCTCGAGCGAGGCATCCTTCAGCGCGGTGGTCGTCCCGAAGGTCTTCGTCACGCCGTCGAGGCGGATGAGGGCGTCGGATGCCGAGGCGGTCATGTCGTAGCTCCTGTGTTGTCGTGAGTCGTGCGGTGGTGCCCTCCGTCTCGTCCGGGTGAGGCGGACGAGACGGAGGGCGCCGGGTGAGGCGAAAGGTCAGGCCGGGCTCAGCCCTGGCACTGCTCCGCTTCGGTCTCCTTGCAGATGTCGCGGATCAGGTCGTAGTACGCGTCGTCGACCGGCTTCGTGGCGTAGAAGACGCTGCGGAAGGCGTCGGTGTCCGCACCGTCGATGCCGGCGGCGATGATGTCGTCGATCGTGATCTCGGAGAGGCCGTCGATGAGCTTCTTCGAGACGTCGTCGGGAAGCGTCGACGAGTAGACCAGCGGCGCGCCGGGAACCATCGTCTCGTCGACGACCTTCACCTTGTCCGACTTCTCGACCTCGGAGTCCTCGGCGAAGCCCGCCTCGCACTCCACGCCCTCGCCGACCTTGGTGACGCTCACATCGTGCTTGCCCGCGAAGACCGGCGTGATGTCGGTCTTGGGGTCGATGCCGGCCTTGAGCAGGTTGTACGACGGGAACAGGTAGCCCGAGGTGGAGGACGGGTCGACGAAGCAGACCTTCTTGCCCTTGAAGTCATCGATGCTCTTGATGTCGCTGCCGGCCGGGACGATGGCCTGCGAGAAGTAACCGGGCTCCTGGCCTTCTTCGGTCACGATCGAGGAGATCGGGGTGAGCTTGGCGCCGTTGTTGGTGGCGGTGACGTAGGTGAAGCCGGAGAACGATGCGACGTCGACCTTGCCGGCGACCGCGGCCTCGATGAGCGCGGCGTAGTCGGTCGACTCGTGGTACTCGACCGTCTTGCCGGTGATCTCGGCGATGTAGTCCATGAGCGGCTGGTAGTTGGTCTCGGTGTCGACGGAGTCGGGCACGACACCGAAGACCAGGGTGTTCTCGTCGACCGCGAATCCGCTGGCGGAAGACGACTCGTCGGCGCCGGGAGTGCCGGCGGCATCTGCCGAGCCGGAACAGGCGGCGAGGCCGAGGGCGAGGAGCGCGACGCCGGCGAGGGCGGGGAGAGCGCGAAGCTTCATGAGGACCTTTCAGGGTGTGAGGGGTGATCCACGGAAGACTCTGGCAGGTGATGAGCGCAGATATGTACCTAACTCGGAAGAGTTCAGGCCGCGTTTACCGGGGATTCGCCTGAGTGAACACTCCTGGAACGAGGCAACGCCGCTCGGACTGACCAAGTAATGTACCTATGTGGCTGAAGCTGTGTACACCCAGATCGCCGACGACCTGCGCGCCCAGATCGCCGCGGGTGCCCTGCGCCCCGGGGATGACGTACCCACCGAAGCGGAGCTCGCGGAGAGATGGCACACGTCGCGTGGGCCGATCCGCAACGCCCTGGCCGCGCTCCGCGGCGAAGGCCTGATCGAGACCAGTCGCGGTCGGCCGGCGCGGGTCGTCGCCAGGAAGGCGAGCCAGGCGGTCGACATGTCGGTGCCGTTCACTCGCTGGGCCCGCGAGCTGGGCGTCACGCCGGGGGCCGAGACGCAGGAGCTGAGCCTGAGACGCGCCGGAGAGCTCGGAGCGGCACTCGGCGTCGACGCCGGGGACACGATCGTGAGCGTGGTCAGGCTGCGTCTGCTCGACGGGCGCCCCACCATGCTGGAGCGGCTCAACTACACCGAGGTCGCGGGCCGGAGGCTGTTCGAGGTGGATCTGGACGAGGTGTCGATCACGGAGTACCTCTCGTCGGTCGGGCACCCCATCGTCACTCTCCAGCACGTGATCGACGCCGTGGCCGCTGACGACCAGGACGCGGAGTTGCTGCGCGTGCCGCGCGGGACGCCCATCCTGCGTCTCACCCGCACCTCGCGTGACGCGGAGGGGCGGATCTTCGAGGCCTCGGAGGACCGGTACCTGAGCGAGGTCGTGCGGTTCACCGTCGCCGCATCGGGGATCTCCACCGATGGCCACTACATGCGCGCAGTGGGCGGGTAGTCGCGCGGTACGGAGCGTCGCGCGGAAGGCCGGGAAGACAGCCGTTAACGCAGAAGGCGATCGCGAGCGCGCAAAGTGTTTCAGAAGCCAGAAAGACCGCGCTCGCGATCGCAGCGCTGGGGACGCTTTATCTGGGGAACCCTCAGAATATGGCGGACTGCAACTCGTTCCACAGTGTCGAACGTCGAGACCTCGCTAGACCTTCGTCTAGGTTCTCGCGGAGCGTGGAGAGGGTGCTCACACACTCTAGGGCATCAGACGACCGGAAGTCGGGCCGACACGACCCAGAACCCGTCGACTTCGCCGGCGCTGAACTCGCCACTCGCTCCCATCACGCGCTCCGCCATCCGGCCGAGTCCTGTTCGACTCGACGAGAGTTCACGGCGCGGCGTCGTGGGGAGGGGGCTGCGCAGCGTGAGGTGCGCGACATCGTCGTCCACGGCGAGGTCGATCAGCACCTCGCCGGGGCCTGCGTATTTGAGGATGTTGGTGGCGGACTCGCGCACGATGCGCGCGAGGACGATCTCGACGGCCCGCGGGATGCGCTCGTCGCTGGGATCGCCCACGCGGGCCACGGAGTGGCCCGCCGCTTCGAACTCGCTCTGCGCCTCGTCGACAGCCGCCGCGAGGTCGCCCGTCTGCACGCTCGACGACTGCGGACCGTCGTCGGCGAGCTCGATCACGAAACGGAGATCGGTCATGGCCTTGCGAGCGGCGACGCGGATCGCCTCTCGAGAGTCGGTGCTCATCTCGGGGTCTTCGAGCATCTGCACGTGCAGCGACACCACCGTGAGGTGGTGCGCGATGCTGTCGTGCAGCTCCCCGGCGATCCAACGTCGCTCGGCGAGCACTGCCTGTCGTTCTTGTTCAGCCCGCTCTTCGAGTTCGCGCTCGAGGCGACTGCCACGGGCGAAGGCCAACCGAAGGGCGAACCCGACAGCTCCGGCCACCGTGGCGAAGATGAGGAAGAGACCGACGTTCACACCCGAGTCAGCAACGCCGTTGGCGACGAGAGCCGCAGCGATGAGGAACGTACCGGTGTACGACAGGATCAGGGATGTCCATCCCAGCCTCATGACGAGTCCAGCCGCGACAGCGGCGGCGGTCAGAACCTGGGACTCCGTTCCCACGAGAAATGATGCCGCGAACACGACGCCGAGGGCGCATGTCGCGATGAGCGGGTTCCAGAGATAGAGAGCGAACGCTGCCGTACATGCGACGCTCACCAGAAGGGCTACCGGGTTGACCCCCGGTGTGGTGAAGAAACCTATGACGTCCGTGGCGATGGTGATGGAGACGATGACCAGGACGACGATCCGCTCTATCGCGCTGAGCTTCTCGCCTCGACCCAACCGGAACGAATCAGTAGATCGCCGGGGTGACTGGTCGAAGGCCATGGTTCACTATCTCCTATTCGCCAGGTACGCTAGCGGACGAGACCAAAAAACTTGCCAACCTGCTGCCAGAAAGTCATTACCTTCACCTCCATTATGTAGTCGTTCGTCGATGTCTGTATTCATCTTCTCGGCGACAGGAGTGGCGCACATCTGTCTCAGGTCCAGACCTTTTTGGCCAAAGGTCTACATGACGTCCATCAGGTGCCCGCGCCGTTAGGCTTCCCCCTATGCAGGAAATCCGTGTCGTGATCGTCGATGACGATCCCCTCGTCCGTTCGGCGTTGTCGCACTTCGTTTCGCGCGACCCGGAGATCAGCGTGATCGCGCAGGCAGAGGACGGTCTCGAGGCGATCTCCACTGTCGAGCGCGAACAGCCCGACGTCGTGATGATGGACGTGCAGATGCCTGAGATGGACGGCATCGAGGCGACGGGTGTCATCGCCGAGCGATGGCCGCACGTGCGCGTGCTCGCTGTCACCACGCTCGACGGCAGCGACACGGTGCTCCCCATGCTGAGCGCCGGCGCTTCCGGCTATCTGCTCAAGGACTCCAGCGCGGAGGACATCGTCACCGGTGTGCGCGAGGTGCACAGCGGGGCCAGCTCGCTGTCGCCGCGGATCGCTTCGATGCTGATCAAGCACGTCCGCGATTCGACCCCGGTCGCCGCCGACGCCGCCGCGCTCGAACCGCTCACCGAGCGCGAGGTCGAGGTGCTGAACTGCCTCGCGCAGGGGATGTCGAACGCAGAGATCGCGAAGGCGCTCATCGTCTCCGAGGGGACGGTGAAGGCACACCTCGGGCGCATGATGTCGAAGTGGCACCTGCGCGACCGCGTGCAGATCCTCGTGACGGCCGCACACGCCGGACTCGTCAGCTTCCGCTGATCACCCACCGCGTTTCAGCGCTATCACGCAACTGCGGTCTCGCGCTGCCGCGGAACACGCCAGCGACGCTCGGGATCCCACCATGCCGGGCCCCGGACCTGCGGGGTACCTCCCGCCATCCGGATCTCCCACCCCGATCGGTCCAGCGAACGGTGATGCCACCAGCACAGGGGCACGCCGTTGTCCGTATCGGTCGGTCCTCCCCTGGCGTGCTCGACGACGTGGTGGATCTCGCACCATGACGCCGGCACATGGCACCCGGGGATCAGACACTCTCCATCGCGAGCGATGAGCGCGCGCCGCTGGTGGACCGTGAACACCCGATCAGTGACGGTCGTGCCGACGATCCGGCCGTGGTCGAACAGCACCCGCTGAATGGCGCCCGTGCACGCGGCCTGGGTCGCGACTCCGATCGGCACCGGCGACTGCGAGCCGGCTACGGTCGCCCACCCGGTGCCCGAGACGAGGTCGTCCGCGTCGGCGTGCACCACGAGCGTCGGGGACGCTCCGGCGAGTCGAGGCATGTCTTCGTGACGCGCGGCGATCGCCAGTGCTGCCGCCACGGCGTCGTGCCGCTTCTGCGCGGCGGTGCGCTGTTCGATCACGTTGCGCGGGTCGGAGTTCGACGGATCGGCCCCGGCGACGTCTGCGCCGGACTCGACTCCAGCGCCCGATCGCTCACTCTCCGACCGGAAGATCACGCCCGGCTCTGGCGGGCCATCGGTCTTCGGATTGCCCGGTGTCTTCGGGTTGCCCCGTGTCTTCGGATTGTTCTGAGCGTCGATGATGAGCTGCAGCTGCGCGGCCACGTCGGGAAGGAGGTTGCCCCGGAGCGGATGCACCCCGTTGCGCAGGCGCCCGATGGGGAGGAATCTCCGATTCCGCGCCTTCGCGTCCGTCGGCTCGGCACCATCCGGATCGAGCAGCTGCGCGAGCGGCATCGCGTACTGCCGGAGGTCGTCAGGGGTGGCGGGCGGCCCTCCACCTTCGGCGCCCCCGTCCGCCTCAGGGAGTCCGCGTGCCAGATCGGCCAGCGCGGCGTCGGCCGAGATCCGATCCTCCGCCCCGATCCGATCGCCCGCCTGCAGGATCGGCCCGGACGCCGCGAGTACACCGGCCACCCCGATCACGCCGTCGAGCATCGCCTCGCGGATCGCGGGGAAGCGCGCCGGGAGCCGCTCCCCCGTCGTCAGCGCCATCTCGCGCCGAACCGGCTCGGTCGCCTTCACCACCCGAGACGCTCCGGGTGCATCCACCCGCAGCACCCGCTGCAGGAGCTCGTTCATCGATCGGCATCCGGTCGCCTCGGCGAAGCGGGGCTCGGCGGAGGCGACCGTCTCCACGACGACGGCCTCCACGCGACGAAGCGCCTCGCCCGCGCCGCGGAGCACATCCAGTCGCGCGGCATCGTCGAGTCCGGCGAGCTGTGCGGCGGACAGCACGGCGTCGAGGTCGGCGACGACCCGATCCAGAGCTTCCGCGAGGGGGTTCATACGTCCATCCCACACCCCACCACCGACATTGCAGGGTCGGAACAGTCCTGTTCAGAGGTACTTTCCTGGCATTCCGGAATACGCTCGACACCACCCGTCGATCCCGCGCTCAACGGCTCACACGGCGAGGAGGACGATCCCGGTCACCACGACGAGGGATGCCGCGATCCGCCAGCCCCCGCGCGACTCCCGCAGCACGAACACCCCGAACAGACTCACCAGCACCACGCTGACCTCGCGGAGGGGCGCCACCAGCGCCACCGGGGCGATCTGGATCGCGGTCAGCACCAGGATGTACGACAGCGGTGACAGGGCACCGAACGCGAGGATGCGGCGCCACTGCGTGCGCCAGAGCGCCCAGACCGCGTCCCAGCGCCGACGCACCGCGATCGAGTAGAACGGCACCTGCAACAGCGTCGTGCCCACCATGAAGGCGACCGGCGAGAGGTTCCACGTGCGCACCGCGTGCGCATCCCAGATCGTGTAGACGGCGATCGCGACACCGGTGAGCATGCCGAAGACGATGCCGGGATCCATCCGCCGGGTGCCGGATCCCCTGCCCCGGTCGACGAGTCCGATGGCGACGACGCCCGCGATCACGGCCGCCACCCCGATCAGCGCGCGCACCGACGGGCGCTCGCCCAGCAGCAGCACGGCCACGATCACCGAGAGGAAGGGCCCGGTGCCGCGGGCCGTCGCGTACACCGTGGAGAGGTTGCCCTCGCGATAGCCGCGCTGGAGCACCGCCATGTAGCCGACGTGGAGCACCGACGAGACGACGACACCGAGGGCGAACGACCACAGATCGTCGGCGCCGAGACCTCCCGTGAACGGCACCGCGCCGATCCAGACCACGGTGCTGGCGACGGCGCCCCACCACAGGAACGGCGCGCCCGCTCTGCTGATGCCGTGCGCGATGATGTTCCACGCCGCGTGGGCGATGGCCGCACCGAAGACGAGGACGAAGGCGAGAGGAGACACAACAGACCCTTCCGTCCGGCGCACGGCGCGACGAACAGGGTCCTCCGGGCTTTTGTCCTGTCAGATGACGGCTCTCCTGCGGAGGAGAGCCGTGGCGCCGCTCGGACCAGACGGGCGCGAACCCCGGAACCCTAGGCGCTATCGGGACCACCCTAACCCGCCGGGATGAACGGCCGGGAAACAGCGCGGGCGCGGGACGCCGTCGTGGAGGACGCACGGAGACCCCGACTACGCTCGAAGGACCGCGCTCTCCAGGAAGGTCACGACATGCCCGTCACCCCCGCCGC
Source organism: Microbacterium sp. Ag1 (assembly GCF_001005635.1). NCBI lineage: Bacteria > Bacillati > Actinomycetota > Actinomycetes > Micrococcales > Microbacteriaceae > Microbacterium > Microbacterium sp. Ag1. The sequence goes on along the minus strand of NZ_LBCR01000028.1, from coordinate 27,350 downwards.
TCTCGCCCACGCCGAGGACCTCGCCGATTTCGTCGCCGCCTCCCCGTCGAGCTACCACGCGGCGGCGGAGGTCGCCCGACGGCTCGAGGCTGCGGGCTTCCACCGGCTGCACGAGGAGGACGCCTGGCCGACGACCGGTGGACGCTTCGTCGTCGTGCGCGACGGGGCGGCGATCGCCTGGGTCGTCCCCGAGGATGCTGCGGCCACGACGCCCGTGCAGATCTTCGGCGCGCACACCGACTCCCCGGGCTTCAAGCTCAAGCCGCAGCCGACGACCGGCTCGCGGGGCTGGCTGCAGGCCGCCGTCGAAGTGTACGGCGGACCGCTGCTGAACTCGTGGCTCGACCGCGAGCTGCGCCTCGCCGGGCGACTGGCACTGGCCGACGGCCGTGTCGTGCTGGCGGACACCGGAGCTCTGCTGCGTCTGCCGCAGCTGGCGATCCACCTCGACCGCGGTGTGAACAACGGCCTCGCCCTCGACAAGCAGACCGAGACGCAACCGGTGTGGGGGCTCGGCGACCCGACCGAGGCCGACATCCTCGCCGAGCTCGCCTCCTCCGCCGGCGCCTCGGCCTCCGACGTCCGCGGCTACGACGTGGTGATCGCCGACTCCGCCCGCGGTGCGGTGTTCGGCAAGGACAACGCGTTCTTCGCGTCGGGACGCCTCGACGACCTCGCCTCGGTGCACGCCGGCGTGGTGGCCCTCGAGGCGCACGCCCCCGCAGCCGGAGCACCCATCGCGGTGCTCGCCGCCTTCGACCACGAGGAACTGGGTTCGGAGTCGCGCTCCGGCGCGGCGGGCCCCTTCCTCGAAGACGTGCTCGAACGCGTGTACGCCGGCCTCGGCGCCGACGGATCCGCACGCCGCCAGGCCTACGCGTCGTCGTGGTGCCTGTCGAGCGATGTCGGACACTCGGTGCACCCGAACTACGCCGCCAAGCACGACCCCGTGGTGCAGCCGGTGCTCGGATCGGGACCGATCCTGAAGATCAACGCCAACCAGCGCTACGCCACGGATGCGGTCGGCACGGCATCGTGGCGTTCCTGGTGCGAGCGCGCCGGGGTCACGACGCAGGAGTTCGTATCCAACAACAACGTGCCGTGCGGTTCGACCATCGGCCCGATCACGGCGACCAGGCTCGGCATCCGTACGGTCGACGTGGGCATCCCCATCCTGTCCATGCACTCCGCGCGAGAGCTCGCAGGGGTCTCGGACCTGCACGATCTGACCCGCACAGCGCAGTCCTTCTTCGCCGGCTAGGCCCCCGCCGGCTGCACACCGCGGCGGGGCCGCCGCCGAAACCGCCTGCGACCGCCTCGGCAGTGCCAGGATGTGAGCATGACGGACATCAAGCCGGCCCTCATCGAGCGTGCGGGCATCGAGATCATCCCCGAATCCGAGCGGACAGCGAAGCCGCGAGACCTGTTCTGGCCGTGGTTCGCCGCGAACGTGTCGGTGTTCGGCATGTCGTACGGGTCGTTCATCCTCGGCTTCGGCATCTCGTTCTGGCAGGCGACGATCGTCTCGGTCATCGGCATCGTCGTGTCGTTCCTGCTCTGCGGGCTCATCGCGATCGCCGGCAAGCGCGGCTCCGCGCCGACGATGGTGCTCTCGCGGGCGGCCTTCGGCGTGCAGGGTCAGAAGGTGCCGGGCATCGTCTCGTGGCTCACCTCGATCGGCTGGGAGACGTTCCTCGCGATCATGGCCGTGCTCGCCACCGCCACCGTGATCACCCAGCTCGGAGGTGATGGAGACAGCATCGCGCTCAAGATCGTCGCCACCGTGATCGTCGCAGCGCTGATCGTCACGGCGTCCGTGCTCGGCTATCACACGATCATGAAGCTGCAGTCGGTGCTCACGTGGATCACCGGTGTCGTGACCGTGCTCTACATCGTGCTCGCCGCTCCGCAGGTGGACCTCGCGGTCGTGCTGGCCCGACCCGACGGCGGCGTCGGCCAGGTGATCGGCGCGCTCGTCATGGTGATGACCGGGTTCGGTCTCGGCTGGATCAACATCGCCGCCGACTGGTCGCGCTATCAGAAGCGCACCGCATCGGACGGGGCGATCGTCGCCTGGAACACGATCGGCGGATCGGTGGCACCGGTGATCCTCGTGGTGTTCGGCCTGCTCCTGGGCGGCTCCGACGAAGACCTCATGAACGCGATCGCCGCCGACCCCATCGGCGCGCTCGCCTCGATACTGCCGGTGTGGGTGCTCGTACCGTTCCTGCTCACTGCGGTACTCGCCCTCGTCTCGGGCGCGGTGCTGGGCATCTACTCCTCCGGGCTCACGCTGCTCAGCCTCGGCATCCGGATCCCCCGCCCGTCCGCCGCAGCGATCGACGGGGTCATCCTCACGGTCGGCACGATCTTCGTGGTGTTCTTCGCGACCGACTTCCTCGGACCGTTCCAGAGCTTCCTGATCACGCTCGGCGTTCCCCTCGCCTCGTGGGCCGGCATCCTCATCGCCGACATCCTGCGCCGCCGGAAGGACTACGACGAAGAGGCACTGTTCGACCAGCGCGGACGCTACGGCGCGTGGGACTGGACCTCGATCGGCACGATGGTCGTCACCAGCGTGATCGGCTGGGGCCTGGTCGTGAACAACTTCGCCGAGGACGCAGCCTGGAACAACTGGCAGGGCTACCTGCTGTTCCTCATCGGCGGCCGCGACGGCGAGTGGGCCTATGCGAACCTCGGAGTGTTCTTCGCGCTGGTGCTCTCGTTCCTCGTGACGTACTTCGCGAGGGCGGCGAAGATCCGGCAGCAGGAGGCCGCGTGAATGCGTCCGCGACCACCGACACCTGGCTCGTGGTGATCGATCCGCAGACCATCTTCGCCGCGCCGGATTCCGCCTGGGGATCGCCGTTCTTCCCCGAGGTGATGCCGCGCATCCGCGCCCTGGCCGATGCGTTCGGCGATCGCGTGATCGTGACCCGCTGGATGCCGACCGCCGACAGGACGACGTCGTGGGGTGCGTACTTCGACGCGTGGCCCTTCGCGGACCAACCGCCGAGCGATCCCCTGTTCGCCCTCGTCCCCGACGCCGAGGCGCTCTCGCCGCATTCGAGCATCGACCTGCCGACGTTCGGCAAGTGGGGTCCGGAGCTCGAGCGGATCATCGGACGCGGCGGGCACGTCGTGCTCGCGGGCGTCTCGACCGACTGCTGCGTGATCTCGACCGCGCTGGCCGCCGCCGACGCGGGCGCACACGTGACGATAGCGGCCGACGCCTGTGCCGGTTCGACCGCGGAGAATCACGCCGCCGCCCTGCGGGTGATGAGTCTCTACCCGCCGCAGATCACGATGAGTGACACCGCGACGGTGCTCGCGGCCCACTGACCCGCGCTGACCTGACCGCGGCGCGTCAGGCGGAAGCGCGGACCGCTGCGGCGATGTCGGAGGGGGAACCGTGCCAGGGCGCTCCGTGCCCCGGCAGCACCCACGCCGCCGACACGTCGGCGAGACGGTCGAGCGAGGCCAGTGCCTCCGCGGGCTCGTCGGTGAACGGTGCGGGTTGGGCGCCGGTGCGACCGGTAAGCACGTGACGGGTCGTCAGAGCATCGCCGACGAACACCGCGTCGACGGCGGGGACGTGCACCGCGATGCTCCCAGGCGAATGGCCGGGCATCCCGAGCACGACCGGCGCGCCCGGCAGGTCGATCACATCGCCGTCTGTCACCTCGGTCACGACCGACACGTGTGGCGTGCGCAGCGCGTTCTTGCGGAGTCCGTACGTGAGGAACCCGAGCGTCGGTCCGATCTTGGCCGGCCCCATGGGGGTCTTGGGTTTCTCGCCGGTGCGCACCCGATGGCTGTCGGCCTCGTGGATGAACACCGGTGCCCCGACCTCCTTCCGCAGCCGTTCGGCGAAGCCGATGTGGTCGCCGTCGCCGTGCGTCAACACGAGACCGCGGATATCGGACAGAGGGCGCCCGATCGTCGAGAGCTCGCGCTGCAGATCGTGCCAGTGTCCGGGGAGACCGGCGTCGATCAGGGTGATCCCCTCCGGCAGGTCGATGAGGTAGGAGGCGACGATGTCGTTGCCCAGTCGGTGCAGGTGCGGTGCGAGCTTCATGGCTGATCCTCTCGGGATGATTGCGATGGCTACGATACGTAGCTATCATGGCTAATGTCAATAGCCATGACAGTCCACAGCCGTCGCAGGAGGATCGATGCCGACACCCGAACGCACATCCACCGAGGAGATCGTCGCCGCCGGGCGGGAGATCCTCGAGGTCGCCGGTCCCTCCGGACTCACGATGCAGGCCGTCGCAGAACGGGTGGGGGTCCGCGCCCCCTCGCTGTACAAGCGCGTGCGAGACCGTGACGCACTGCATTCCGCCGTCGCCGCAGCCTCGATCGACGCGCTCACCGCACGTCTCGAAGCCGCGGGCGACGACATCGGTGCGCTCGCGCACGCCTATCGCGACTTCGCGCACCAGCATCCGGAGGGCTTCCGCCTCATGTTCACGATCGCGGCCCCGCACGATGCCCTCGAACGGTCAGCCGCGCCCCTGATCCGCACCGCCTCCGCCCTGGTCGGGCAGGAAGACGCCCTCGACGCCGCGCGCTTCTTCACGGCGTGGGCCACGGGTTTCCTGCAGATGGAGCTGTCCGGGGCGTTCCGCCTCGGCGGCGACGTCGATCGTGCCTTCGAGTACGGCCTGCACCGTCTGCTGGCCGGAATCACCGCCTGACCTATCCACCCTGCAGGTCGAGTCCGCCTCGCCTACCTCATGGTGTCGAGGATGCCGACGAGGTCTTCGAACGTGGTGAGCGGATTCAGGATCGCGAAGCGCGTGTTCGGACGACCGGCGTGGGAGCTGGGCACCACGAAGGCACGCTGCGAGTCGAGCAGAGCGGCCGACCAGCGGTCATAGTCGGCGCGCTCCCATCCTTCGCGCTCGAACACCACGATCGACAGCTGCGGGTCGCGCACCAGTTTCAGTTCGGGGCGTCGGGCGATCTCGTCGGCGATCCGCCGGGTCAGAGCGAGACCGGCGCTCACGGCCTCGCGGTATGCCGTCACGCCGTACGTCGCGACGGAGAACCACATCGGCAGACCGCGCGGTCGACGAGTGAGCTGGATCGAATAGTCCGAGGGACTGAACTCGTCGACGTCGGTCAGGATGTCGAGGTACTCGGCGTGCTGCGTGTGCGCCCGACGTCCGCTGTCGGGGTCGCGGTAGATCAGGGCACAGCAGTCGAACGGAGCGAACAGCCACTTGTGCGGGTCGACGATGACCGAGTCGGCGCGCTCCACACCCGCGAACAGGTGCCGAGCCTCCGGGGCCAGCATGGCCGTGAGGCCGTAGGCGCCGTCGATGTGCAGCCAGAAGTCGAACTCGTCCTTGAGTGCGGCGATGCCGGCGATGTCGTCGACGATGCCGAAGTTCGTCGATCCCCCGGTCGCGACCACCGCGCAGATCTCGTCCCCGTGCTCGGCCAGCGCCTCGCGGACGCCCTCGGCACGCAGCACGCCGTCCTCTCCCGCCGGCACCAGCAGCACGTCGGCATCCATCACGCGCGCGGCCGACTTGTTCGAGGAGTGCGCCTCGACGCTGCAGAGGATCTTCCACCGGCTCGGCAGTTCCCTCCCCGCCGCGACTAGACGGGCTTTCGCCGCCTCACGGGCGGCCACCAGCGCCGAGAGGTTCCCGATCGTGCCGCCCTGCACGAAGACGCCACCGGCCGTGTCGGGGAGCCCGAACTCGCCGGCCAACCACGACAGCACCTCGTTCTCGGCGTGCACGGCCCCGGCCCCTTCGAGCCAGCTGCCGCCGTAGAGCCCGGAGGCCGACACGACGAGGTCGAAGGCGATGGCGGCCATGGTCGGCGCCGTCGGGATGAACGACAGGTACAGCGGATGACTCGTCGTCAGGCAGGCCGGGGCGAGCACATGCTCGAACACGCTGAGCGCCCGCGCCGCCCCCAGCCCCGCGTCCGTGATGGTCGGCCCGACGAGGCGGTTCAGCTCGGCCTCGGACTGCGGCTTGTCGAGCGGCACATCGGCGGCGAGCATGCGGCGACGCGAGTAGTCGAGCACGGCATCGACGATCGCGGTCGATTCGGGCGAGGCCGCGTGCATGCGCACAGCATCCATGGGCGTTCCTTTACGTGTCATCAGGTCAGGAGTCAGCAGGTCGGGAGTCAGCAGGTCGGGAGTCAGCAGGTCGGGAGTCAGAGGATCGAGCACCGACGAGGGCATCGGGGGCGGCACTGTCCAGCACGGCGGACAGTGCGCGCCTGGCGAGGTCGGCACGGTCGCGCGGCGCCCACTTGACCAGCGAGTGCGCGTTCATGCCGTCGACCATCGCGAGCAGCAGCCATGCGGCCGTGTCGGCGCGACCCGCTTCGATCCCCCCGTCGGCGGCTGCGCGGGCGAAGATCTCCTCGAGCGCGCTCTGCCATCCGTCCATCTCCTGCCGCACACGGGCGGCGAGCGCCTCGTTGCGGGCACCGAGCGCCCACGCCTGCACCCAGATGAGGGTGACGTCGTCGCGGTCGGCGTCGAGAAGGGTCTCGATCAGGCGCAGCAGACCACCGCGCAACTCAGCGGCGTCCAGCTCAGCGGCGTCGCGGGACGGGCGGTCGTCGAAGGCGGAGATCACCTCTTCGCGCTCGGCCGCCACGATCGATCCGAAGACCTCGGCGACGAAGGCGTCCATCCCCGGTCGGTAATGCGCGACGAGGGCGGGGGTGACACCCACTCTGGCGGCGATCGCACGGACCGTCAGGCTCTCCAGACCGCTTTCGCGGGCAAGGCCGAGCGCCCCCTCGAGGATCGAGTGATCGCGCTCCTGCGGCGACATCCGCCGAGCGGTCGCACCTGTTGACGTCGTCTTCATCAGGGGTTACCGTAACACCTGTTGATCGCATGTTCAATAGTCGGACCCGCCGCACGAGGAGACCACGATGAGCTGGCGCATGCCCACCGAGACCGCACGTCACGAGCGCACGTGGATGGCGTTCCCCGCGGAGGGAGAGACTCTCGGCGACACCGCAGCGGCGCGCGAAGAGGGCTATGCCACCTGGACCGCTGTCGCTCATGCCGTCGCCGAGTTCGAGCCCGTCTCGATGCTGGTCGACCCGAGCGAGCTCGCCAGGGCGCGGCGCATGCTCAGCAGCGGCATCGACATCGTGGAAGCACCCGTCGACGAGTTCTGGATGCGCGATTCAGGGCCCACGTTCGTGGTCGACGACGAGCGTCCTGGCGTCCTCGGAGCGGTCGACTGGATCTTCAACGGGTGGGGCGCCCCGGAATGGGCGGAGTGGCGGAAGGCCGCACAGCACGCACGCATCGTGGCCGGCGTCGTCGGTGCCGAGCTGGTGAGCTCCGCCCTGGTGAACGAGGGGGGCGGCATCCACGTCGACGGAGAGGGCACTGTGCTCCTCACCGAGACCGTGCAGCTCGACCCCCGCCGCAATCCCTACGCCGACAAGCAGCGGGTGGAGGCCGAGATGTCCCGCATGCTCGGCGCCACGAAAGCGATCTGGCTCCCCCGGGGGCTCACGCGCGACTACGACGACTTCGGCACCAACGGCCATGTCGACATCGTCGCCACCATCGCCTGCCCCGGGCGACTGCTGCTGCACGACCAGCAGAACCCCGACCACCCCGACCACGCCGTCACCCGCGAGCTGCGTGCCCTGCTCTCGGAGCAGACGGATGCCGCCGGGCGCCGCTTCGAGGTGATCGGGCTGCCCGCTCCGTCGATGCTGAGCGACGACGAGGGTCCCGTCGACTGGAGCTACGTCAACCACCTCGTCACGAACGACGGCGTGGTGGCGTGCGGCTTCGGCGATGACAAGGCCGATGCCGCAGCACGCGAGATCCTCGCCGACGCCTACCCCGGCCGCCGGGTCGTCACGGTGGATGCACGTCCGCTGTTCGACCGCGGCGGTGGCATCCACTGCATCACCCAGCAGCAGCCGGCGCTCGACGGACTCCGCTGATGGTCGACGTGGTCGAGGCGTCCATCGCCGACCTGCGCCGCGCCCTCGAGACAGGGGAGACGACGGCCGTCGCGCTGGTCGACGCGTATCTCGCACGCATCGCCGCGTACGACGCCCCCGACACCGAGACCGCCCTGAACGCGGTCGTCGTCGCGAACGCGGATGCACGGGACGAGGCCGCGGCCTCTGACGCACGCCGCGCCAGGGGCGAGGCTCGCGGTCCCCTCGACGGCATCCCGTACACCGCGAAGGACAGCTACCTCGTGCGCGGGCTCACGGCCGCCGCAGGGAGCCCGGCATTCGCACAGCTCGTCGCTCAGCGCGACGCCTTCACGATCGAACGACTGCGCGCGGGGGGAGCGATCTGCCTCGGGCTGACGAACATGCCCCCGATGGCGAACGGCGGCATGCAGCGCGGTGTCTACGGCCGAGCCGAGAGCCCCTACAACGCCGCCTTCCTCACGGCCCCCTTCGCCTCGGGGTCGTCGAACGGATCAGGCACGGCGACGGCGGCGAGCTTCGCGGCCTTCGGACTCGGCGAGGAGACCTGGTCGAGCGGACGCGGGCCGGCCACCAACAATGCGCTGTGCGCCTACACACCCTCCCGCGGGGTGATCTCGACCCGCGGCAATTGGCCTCTCGTGCCGACCATGGACGTCGTGGTGCCGCACACCCGCACCATGGCGGACCTCCTCGAGGTGCTCGACGTGATCGTGGCCGACGATGCGGAGGTCCGTGGCGACTTCTGGCGCGCGCAGCCGTGGGTGCAGCTGCCCGCCGCATCCTCCCTCCGGCCGGAGTCGTATCCGGAGCTCGCGACGGAATCCGCCCTCCCCCTCGTCGGCGCCCGCATCGGCATCCCCCGGATGTACATCAACGCCGACCCGGATGCCGGCAGTGCCGAGAATCCCGGAGTCGGCGGCCCGACGGGCCGGCGCATCGAGACACGGGCGAGCATCATCGAACGCTGGGAGGCGGCGCGCCACGATCTCACCGCCGCGGGAGCGACCGTGGTCGAGGTGGACTTCCCCGTCGTCTCGAATTACGAGGGCGACCGACCGGGCGCACACACCATCGCCACCCGCAGCCTCGTGTCACCCGAATACCTGCACCGCGAGATCGTCGACCTCTCGGCATGGGCGTGGGAGGACTTCCTCCGGGCGAACGGCGATCCGGCCCTGCACTCGCTCACCGAGATCGACGGGGCGACGATCTTCCCGCATCCGGACGGCGCACTCCCCGACCGCTACACGGGCTTCGACGACGACATCGCCGAGTACCCCGGCTGGGTGCGCGACAACCCCGGCGTCGGGATCGCGGACATGCCCGAGCTCGAAAGCGGTCTGCGCGGCCTGGAGGAGACGCGTCGCCGCGACCTCGAAGTCTGGATGGACGTGCTGCGGCTCGATGCCGTCGTGTTCCCCGCGGTCGCGGATGTGGGCCCGGCTGACATGGACGTGAACCCGGAATCGGCCGACCTCGGGTGGCGCAACGGCGTGTGGATCGCGAACGGCAACCTCGCGATACGGCACCTCGGCATCCCGACGGTCACGGTGCCGATGGGGCTGATGGGCGATATCGGCATGCCGATCGGGCTGACGTTCGCGGGACGGGCCTACGACGACACGAGGCTGCTGCGCTTCGCCGCGGCATTCGAGGCTCTCGGCCGACCGGGCACACGGCGCACGCCGCCGCCCCGCACTCCCGCGCTCTGAATCCCGGATGCGTGACATAACACTCCTGTGACGCTCGCCACGAAAGTGATATGTTCGGCAGATGCACACCGAGAACGAACGCGCCCTCGAATCCGGCATCGTCACCGATCTGTCTGGGCGCATGACGTACGGCTCGTACCTGGCACTCGACCAGCTGCTCACGGCGCAGCACCCGGTGAGCGAACCCGAACACCACGACGAGATGCTGTTCATCATCCAGCACCAGACCACGGAGCTGTGGCTCAAGCAGCTGCTGCACGAGCTGTCGTCCGCGCGTCAGCTGCTGGCCAGGGACGACCTGCGCGAAGCCCTGAAGTGCATCGCCCGAGTGAAACGCATCCAGGACGTGATGACCCAGCAGTGGTCGGTGCTCGCGACGCTGACGCCCACCGAGTACGCGCAGTTCCGTGGGGCGCTCGGCAACTCCTCCGGGTTCCAGTCCGTGCAGTACCGCGCCGTGGAGTTCGCCCTCGGCAACAAGAACGCGAAGATGTTGAGTGTGTTCGCCGACCACCCGGCCAACCTCGCGCTGCTCACCGCCGAGTGGGAGAAGCCGACGCTGTACGACGAGTTCCTGCGCTTCGCCGCCCGCCGCGGGCTGCCGGTTCCGACGGAGATCCTCGAGCGTGACGTGCGGGAGCCCTATCGGGAGACACCGGCACTGGTGCCGGCGATCCGCGAGATCTACCAGAACCCGAGCCGGTACTGGGATCTGTACGAGGCCTGCGAAGACCTGGTCGACCTCGAGGACAACTTCCAGTTCTGGCGGTTCCGACACCTCAAGACCGTCGCTCGCACGATCGGTATGAAGGTCGGCACCGGCGGCTCCAGCGGCGTCGGCTTCCTGCAGCGCGCACTGGATCTGACGTTCTTCCCCGAGCTCTACACCGTGCGCACGGAGATCGGCAGCTGATGCACGCTGCGACGTTCTTCGACGGGAGCGCGTGGCGCGAGGGCGTCGTCGAGCTCGTCGACGGGCGTGTGCGCCTGCGTGATGAGCGCCCGGCCCCCGGACTCCCCCGCATCGGAGGTGTCATCACGGGCGGATTCACCGACCACCACGTGCACCTGCAGCTGGTGGACCACACTCTGCTGGCAGGGTCTCGCCTCGGCCGCGTGGTCGACCTCGGCGGAAACCCCGAGGTGCTGCGTCAGCTCACGCCCACCGCCCGGCGCCACGTCGAGATCGACTTCGCCGGGGCGTTCCTGACCGCTCCTGGTGGCTATCCCTCCGACCGGGACTGGGCGCCGGAGGGATCGGTCCGCGAGATCACGGACGCGGACTCTGCCGCAGCCACGGTCTCCGGGATGGCGAATGCGGGTGCCACCTGCATCAAGGTCACCAGCAACAGCGGCGCAGGGCCGGTCTTCACCGACGAGCTGTTCCGCGCGATCGTCCGGGTCGCGGCCGACCACGACCTCCCCGTCGTCGCGCACGCCGAAGGTGCGGGTGAAGCGCAGCGGGTGGTCGCTCTCGGCGCAGCCGGGCTCGCCCATGCGCCGTTCACGGAGCGCCTCGACGATGACGAGATCGTGCGTCAGGCGGCCTCCGCCTCATGGATCTCGACGCTCGCGATCCACGACGACCCCGAGCGTGCGACCGCGATCGACAACGTGCGCCGGTTCCACGCCGCGGGCGGCACCGTGTTCTACGGCACCGACCTGGGCAACGGACCGATGCCTGTCGACCTGAACCCGCACGAGGTCGGTGCCCTTCGCGAGGCCGGAGTCGACGACGCGGCCCTCCTGCGAGCGCTCGCCCCCGTGGATCCGCTCGACTCCGGATCGGTGCTCCTGCTCCTCCCCGTCAGCAGCTCCTCGTCGTTCGACCCCCTCGACGCCCGCCCCCTCACCCCCGCCGACCTGAAGGTGTGACATGACCACGACTCCCGACGCCTCCCTGCTCGAGCACGCTCGCGCTCTCGACGCGAACGACCCGCTGCGAGCTCACCTCGACGCCTTCTCCGAGGCACCGGGCGTCGACGCGTATCTCGACGGCAACTCGCTCGGGCGCCCGCTGCGCGACATGCCGGAGAAGCTCGCGACCTTCGTACGCGACGACTGGGGCACGCGGTTGATCCGGTCCTGGGACGAGCAGTGGATGGCGCTGCCGATGGAGCTGGGGGACCGCATCGGACACGTCGCGCTGGGCGCCGCGGCCGGCCAGACCGTGGTGGCCGACTCGACGAGCGTTCTGATCTACAAGCTCATGCGTGCCGCCGCTGCCGCCGACCCCGCGCGCACCGAGCTCGTGATCGAGGCGGGCAACTTCCCCACCGACCGCTTCCTCGCCGAAGGCGTCGCGGCGGAGACCGGGATGACGCTGCGCTGGATCGAGCCCGACCCCGTGCACGGGGTGTCGGTCACCGATGTCGAGGCCGTCCTCTCCGAGCGCACCGCCCTGGTGTCGCTGAGCCACGTCGACTACCGCTCCGGGGCTCTGGCCGACATGCCGGGCATCACCGCGGCTGCGCACGGCGTCGGCGCCCTGATGATGTGGGACCTGTGCCACTCGGCCGGCGTGATCCCGATGCAGCTCGACGAGTGGGGTGTCGACATGGCCGTGGGCTGCACCTACAAGTACCTGAACGGCGGGCCGGGCTCGCCCGCCTTCGCCTACCTGCGCCGCGGCCTCCAGGGCGTGCTGCGTCAGCCGATCCAGGGATGGTGGAGTGCGGCGGACATCTTCGCGATGGGACCGGAGTACGTGCCTTCCGGCGACATCCGCCAGCTGCTCAGCGGCACCCCTCCCGTCATCTCGATGCTGGCCATGCAGGGAATGCTCGACCTCATCGAGCAGTCCACGATCGCGGGCGTCCGGGCCAAGTCGCAGTCGTTGACCGATCTCGCGGTCCGCGCCTACGACGAGGTGCTCGCTCCTCTCGGCGTCCGCCTGCTCAGCCCTCGCGACGCCGAGCAGCGGGGTGGCCACGTGACGATCGGTCACCCGGACTTCCGCGAGGTCACGCGGCGGCTGTGGTCCGACGGCATCATCCCCGACTTCCGGTTCCCGGACGGCATCCGCCTGGGTCTCTCGCCCCTGAGCACCTCGCATGTCGAGACCGTCACCGGTGTGCTCGCCGTGCGCGATGCGCTGGAGTCCGGTGACCTCTGACATCGCTCCCGCCCCCGTGCTCGACGACATCGACGCACGCCCCGGCAGCATCGCCTCGTTGCTGCGGACCTTCATCGGCGTCTTCCTCCGTCCGCTCGGCGGGTGGATCTCCGCTGCCGACCTGGTCGCGTTCGCCGGTGACCTCGGCATCGACGCTGCCGCGGCGCGCACGGGTATCGCACGCCTGAAGCAGAAGGGGCTGCTGCTCGGCGCACGGGAGGGGCAGATCGGCTACCGGCTCAACCCGGCGGCGATCCCGATGCTGGAGCGCGGCGACAGGCGCATCTTCGAGATGCAGGAGATGACCGACGCCGACCCCTGGTGCCTGGTGTCGTTCTCGATCCCGGAGAGCGCCAGGAGCGTGCGCCACCAGCTGCGGCGAAGACTGCAGTGGATCGGAGCGGGCATCGTGTCCCCCGCCCTGTGGATCTGCCCCGGCCACCTTCAGGCCGAGGTGGAGCAGATCCTCGACGACCTCGACGCGCGTCGGTGGGCGACGCTGTTCCCCGCATCGACTCCGCTGCCCGCCCGCACCCTGGTCGACGCAGCAGCGCAGTGGTGGGATCTGGAGGCGCTGCGCGAGGAGCACTTCGCCTTCCAGAACTCCCTCACGACGCTGCCCCGCGAGCCGTTCGCCGCGTACGTGCAGCTGATCGACCGCTGGCGGGTGCTGCCATACACCGACCCGGGGCTTCCCCCGTCGATGCTGCCGCCCGGCTGGCCCGGCCGTCGCAGCTTCGACGAGTTCGCGCGTCGGTCGGCGGAGCTGGCGGCACCCGCCTGGGCGCACGTGCGATCGAGGGCGTCCTAGCCCGTTCAGCCCGCCACTGCGGCGAGGAAGCCTGCCACGTGCTCCTGCAGCCGGAGGATGCGCAGGTCGCGGGCGAACTCGCGGTCGAACCCCTGATAGGCCAGCGGCGGCAGGATCCGCACGTTGCGGTTGCAGCCGAACTCGGCACAGGTGAGCACGCCGACGGTGTCGCCCTTGCGCCCGGCGGGTCCCGCCTTCCGGGCCACGTACAGCTGCACATCATTGCGGAGCGTCACGTCTTCGCACCAGGAGCACTGCGCCCTGGCGATCACACGCTGCTCAGCGCGCTGCAGGAAGACGCCGACGGGTGCGTCGTCGATCCAGGTGACGACGTAGGCACGGCGGGGCATCTTCGGGTCTGCCCAGCCGAGGAAGTCGAGATGGTCGAAGTCGATCTCGGCGAAACCGGGCGGCAGGGTCAGGTCGGACACCTCTTTGCGGGAGGCGTTGAGGAAGGAGGCGCGGATTGCGCGCTCGTCGATGGGACGCATGAGGGTGAGTGCTTTCAGAGAGGTCGCCGCGAAGGCGAATCGACAGGAGGAAGGAACCCCGGCAGTGACCACCGGGTACGACACGGCACCGGGGACGGGGATTCCGCCTCCGGTGGGTCCTCAGCCTCTGTCTGCGGCGCGGAAGGCGCCTGCAGCTCCGCTCTGCGCCGCGAGGGCGCTCATCGACGACAGCACCCGGCGAGCTTACACCCGTTTGTTTCCGTCCGTGTCGGCTCCTCTGGGCGTCGCAGGACGACCGACCTAGTCTTTCCGGAACGACGAACGAGAAGGAGTCCCCCGTGTCCACGCCGCTGAACCGCCTTTCGCCCCTCCCGGTGCGCGAGCGTGCAGCGTGCATGTGCAGTCACGGCGGCCGGTGCTCGTCCTTCGCCCCCGGCCACGCCCTGCACCTCATCCAGGCGCGGATCGCCTCGGCGACGCCGTCCGAATGGATCGATGCGCTGGTCGAGCAGGCCGACGCCGTCTCCGGCGACCTCGTCGTGCGCACGCTCGACGGCGAAACGCACACGCTGTGGAACGGCGCAGGTGCGGCACTCGAAGCTGCCGCGGGAACCCCGGTCGCGTTGCACCAGCGCTATGGAGTGCTGGCCGTCGGCGGCACGCAGTTCAACGTCGCGACCGTCTGATCACTCGCACCCACCTGCGACGGCGTCACCGCCGGACCGGCTCGTCTCAGGCGCTCGCCATCAGCATGTCCTTCATGGCGGAGCAGGCGTCCATGCACGCCTCGCACGCCTGAGCACACATCCGGCACACCTCGCTGTCGTCCGCGTGCCGAGCGCAGGCATCCATGCACGCCTTGCACATCGCGATGCAGGCGTTCAGCATCGCCATCATCGAGGCAGGGGTCATCCCCTGCATCCGCATCATCGACCGCATCATGGTGTTGCACATGTCGGCGCAGTTCATGCAGGCCGGTGCGCAGTCCATCAGTTGCGTCGAGCACACCGTGCAGGCCTGCTCGCAGGCGGCGCACGCATCCATGCACGCCTGCATGACCGCCATGTCCATCATCTGCATGTCGGGCATCGACTCCATGTTCTTCGACATGGCGCCCATCATCATCGAGTCCATCGCACACCGCTTCCTGGTCGAGTCCGCGGGCAGGACCACCCGCCTGGCGCCAGGCTAGTCCTTCGACGCCCGTGCGTCGATGGCATCGGAACATTGTCATGTGCGCGGCGGATTGTCAATCCCGTGGCCGCTTCCCTCGGGACATGAGAGCGTCGGAGTCAATCGATCCGACGAGGAGAGGAGCACCGCATGAGTGCTGCAGACGACATCAAGAACGCCGCCGAGAAGGCCGCCGGAAAGGTCAAGGAAGGCGTCGGAAAGCTCACCGACAACGAGAAGCTCGAAGCGGAGGGCAAGGCCGACCAGGTCAAGGCCTCCGCGAAGCAGGCCGGGGAGAACGTGAAGGACGCCGCCCAGAAGACGGGCGAGAACGTCCGGGACGCGTTCGAGAAGTAACAGGCCCCGGACACCGAAGAGGTGAGGTCCGCCGATGGGCGGGCCTCACCTCGATGGGGTCAGACCTACTGCGTTGTCAGACCTTGCGGCTGCCGCTGATCGCTCGGATCAACCAGGCGATCACCGCGATCGCGAGGAGGACGAGTCCGACCCACAGGAGGAACTGGAGCGACTGCACCAGTCCTCCGGTGATCGCGAGGATCACGGCGACGACGATGACGATGATCAGGAGAATGTTCATCGGTCTTTCCCTTCTTTCGGCAGGCGCGGACGCCCGACTGTGGTGCCTTCACGCTATCCGCGGAGGGACTTCTGTCAGAGGGGGTTGACTTCGGCCCCCCGAGTGCGCGAAGGAGAAGATTTCATGCCAGGACGACGCAACAACTCGCTGAAGGATCCCGAGCTGTATGAGGAGCTCAGGGACGACGGCGCCTCGAAGGAGAAGGCGGCGCGCATCTCGAACGCCGCGGCGAAGGAAGGTCGCAGCGCGGTCGGCCGACGCGGCGGGGAGCACGGCGACTACGAGGACTGGACGGTCAAGGAGCTGCGCGCGCGGGCGAAGGAGCTCGGTCTGACCGGTTACAGCGGCAAGCGGAAGTCCGAGCTGATCTCCGCGCTCAGGAATCACTGAGGACGGGGATGCCCCGCTTCGGGATCGAGGAGGAGTTCCTCTTCCTCGATGAGCACTCGCTGGCGCCCGTGAGTCTCGCCGCCGGCACACGCGAGCGCATCACCCGCCTTCGCACCGGAGGCGAGGTCACGCAGGAGTACCTGACCTCGCAGATCGAGTGCCTCACCGAACCGGTATCGACGGCTGAGGCCGCCACGGAGCAGCTGTCGCACCTGCGCGGACTCATCGGGTGGCACGCCGGCGACCGGCACGCCATCGCCGCCGGCACCGGCACACCGTTCGCCACGACGCGCTCCTCGGCAGTGTCGCCCTCACCGCACTACGACAAGGTCGCCGCGCACCTCGGACACCTCACGCGCGACCACGAGGTCAACGGTCTCCATGTGCACGTCGAGGTCACCGACGACGAGGAGAGGGTGCGTGCGCTCGACCGCGTGCGCGGGTGGCTCCCCGTGCTGCTGGCCCTCACCGGCAACAGCCCGTTCGTGCACGGCCGCGACTCCGGCTTCGCCAGCTGGCGCAGCATCCTGATCCGTCGGCTGCCCTCGTCGTGGACGCCCCCGCACTTCCGCGACTACGACGCCTACCGCGCGGATGTGCAGCGACTCATCGACGTGGGTGCCATCGCCGATGCGGCCTCGCTGTCGTGGTCGGCGCGGTTGTCGGAGCGGTATCCGACGGTCGAGCTCAGGGTCTTCGACGCGCAGCTCTCCGCCCAGGACGCGGTGTTCGCAGCGCTCCTCTCCCGCGCGATCGTGCTCACCGACGATCTGCCGCCCGCGGACATCGGCGTGGACGGCATCGACGCCTCGATGTGGACGGCCGCGCGGCACGGCATGGCCGCCCGTCTGCTCGATCCGGCGACCGGGAAGGCGGAGGACGCGTGGCTGCTTGCCGACCGGCTGCTGGCAGCGATCGCTCCCGCGCTCCGCGAGCTCGACGACGAGGACAGGGTCCGCGACGGGTTCGACCGACTGCGTGCGTCCGGCACGGGCGCTGATCGCCAACGCCGGGCCGTCGCGGATGGCGGGCCGGCGAAGCTCGCCGAGCTCCTGCGCGCAGGGACGCCGTCACCGCTCCCGGCGGATCCCGCTGGACTCACGGTCTCCACGCCCACACCATGAGGCGCCCGGCCCCGAGGTCGGCCACCGGGAGTAGTGTCGGCCTGTGCCCGCCTTCGCCCCGCTCCAAAGACTCGTCATCTCGATCGCGGTGCTCGCGTCGTTCGTGACCTTCCTCGACGGCACGGTCGTGAACGTCGCACTCCCGGCGATCAGTCGCGAGCTCGGCGGCGGCATCACCACCCAGCAGTGGGTCGTCGACGCCTACCTGATCACGTTGAGCGCCCTGATCCTGCTGGCCGGATCGGTGTCCGACGCCTATGGCCGGGTGCTCGTCATGCGCATCGGACTCATCGCCTTCGGGATCGCCTCGATCGCCGTGGCGGCGGCCGTCGATCCGCTCATGCTGATCGTCGCCCGCGCCGCGCAGGGCGCCGCCGGTGCCCTGCTCGTGCCGAGTTCGCTCGCCCTCATCACGGCCACCATGCGGGCCGACGTGCAATCGCGCGCCATCGGCGTCTGGACGGCCTTCACCACGGGGGCGCAGCTGGTCGGTCCGCTGCTCGGGGGACTGTTCGTCGACTACCTCTCGTGGCGCTTCGTGTTCCTCATCAACGTCATCCCGATCGGGATCACCCTGCTGCTCCTCGCCCGGTTGCATCTGCCGGAGCACCCCCGCGGCGTCAGGGTCGACTGGTGGAGCGGGGCCCTGTGCGCGATCGGGCTCGGGGCCGTCGTCTTCGCACTCATCGAGCAGCCCAACATGGGGTGGCAGTCGCCCGCGATCTGGATCCCCGCGATCGCCGGCGCCGCGTTGTTCGGGCTGTTCCTGTGGCGGCAGCAGCACTCCGCGTCGCCGCTCATGCCGCTCTGGCTGTTCCGGGTGCGCGACTTCGGATGGGGCAACCTCGCGACGCTCTTCGTCTACGCAGCACTGTCGCTCAACGGCTTCGTGGTCGGGGTCTACCTGCAGCAGGGCGCAGGACTCAGCGCCACCGCCGCGGGCCTGGCGAGTCTGCCGATGACGATCCTGATGATCCTGATCAGCTCGCGTGCCGGTCAGTGGGCCGGCAGGTGGGGACCCCGCATCTTCATGACGGTCGGCCCGTTGCTGATGGCCGTCGGCGCTCTGATGCTGCTCCTCGTGTCCGCAGACTTCGACTACTGGTGGCAGGTTCTGCCGGCGATGATCGTGATGGGTCTCGGCCTCTCGCTCACGGTCGCACCGCTCACGGCCGCGATCCTCGGTGCCATCGACGAGAACCATTCGGGCATCGCCTCGGCCGTCAACAACGCGGTATCTCGTGTGGCCGGGCTGCTCGTCGTCGCGATGCTGTCGACCATCGTCGGCGGCACTCTCGACCTCGACGGGTTCCACAGCGCCGCCTGGGTCACGGCCACCCTGCTCGTGATCGGCGGCGTGGTGTCGTGGATCGGCATCCGCCGCAATCCGAGCGAGGCGCTCCCCGCCGACACCGCATCGACGGGACCGCTCCCGCATTGACCGTGTCCCCGGCCGCGCGCAGACTGGACGCATCGCTCAGCATCCGGAGGTCACCGTGAGCACAGCACAGCCCCTTCCCCCTGTCGTCGACGCCGAGACCTGGCGCCGTGAGCTCGACGAGTTGCGCGTGCGCGAGAAGGCCGCGACCAGGGAGCTCGACGCGATCGCCGCGCAACGACGACGCCTGCCCATGGTCGAGCTGCCCGACTACACGCTGGTCGGCGCCGAGGGTCCGGTACGCCTGCCCGACATCTTCGACGGACGATCCCAGCTGATCGTCTACAACCACATGTGGTCGGACGGCAGCGAATGGCAGTGTCCCGGCTGCACCGGCTTCACCTCGCAGTTCACGCGGCTCGACGTGCTCGAGCGCTACTACGACGCGCGCTTCGTGATCGTGACGAACGGTCCGATCGAGGAAGCCCTGGCCTACCGCGAACGCGTGGGCAACCGCATGCAGTGGTACTCGAGCGCCGACAGCACGTTCGGGGCCGATGTGGACGCCCCGCCGAACGCGGGGTTCGGCGTGAACGTGTTCCTGCGCGGCGGCGACACCGTGTACCGCACCTGGCACACCGACGGCCGCGGCACGGAGCGGCTGAGCTACCTGCAGGGTCTTGTCGATCTGCTCCCCTACGGTCGACAGGAGCAATGGCAGGACGTTCCGGAGGGATGGCCCCAGCATCCGACCTATGCGCAGGGCATGGGGTCGAAGGAGATCGCGGAGCTGTACGGAGCGGCACGCTGAGTCGGCTGCTCCGGAGTGCCTGGCCAGCGGCCGGCGTCGCCCTCCTCCTCGCTCTCGGCGGGTGCGCGGCGCCCGCGGACCCGCCGTCCTCCGTCGCCCTTCCTCCCTCCGGCGCCACGCCGGACTATCAGCTCGGCGGGGCCTACGATCCGTCCTCCGGCGTCGACGTGGTCGGGCGCGACCGCACCGCGGAGCCCGCGGCCGGTGTGTACTCGGTCTGCTACGTCAACGGATTCCAGACACAACCGGGAGAACTCGACACCTGGCCCGATGATCTGCTGCTGCAGCGCGACGGACATGTCGTCTTCGACCCGGACTGGCCCGACGAGGCTCTGCTCGACACGTCGACCGCGCAGCGCCGGGAGCAGATCGCCGACACCGTGATCCCCTGGATCGAGCACTGCGCGGATGACGGGTTCGATGCCGTCGAGTTCGACAACCTCGACTCGTACTCACGGTCGAAGGGAGCCCTCTCGCTCGATGACAACCTCGCGCTGGCCGCACTCCTCGTCGAGGCGGCGCACGATGTGGGGCTGGCAGCGGGACAGAAGAACGCCGCCGAGGATGCCCCCGCGCTGCAGGAGCACGCCGGCTTCGACTTCGCGGTGACCGAGGAGTGCGCGGCGTACGAGGAGTGCGCGGCGTACACCGATGTCTACGGCGAGCGCGTGATCGACATCGAGTACACCGATGCGCTTCCGCGGCCCTTCGCCGAGATGTGCGCGGACGACGCCTCGCCGGCATCGATGGTGCTGCGGGACCGCGACCTCGTCACCCCCGACGACGACGGCTACGCATTCGAGTCCTGCCGGTAGCCGGCTCCGTGCATCCGCGCGGGCTTCCATGCCTGCCCCGCTTGCCCGGTCGATGCGCGCTCGTCAAGTCCCTGGCCCGATCTCATCCGAGCCCGCAGGATACGAGGGTCCGCATCGATCAGGAGCACGACACATGACCTCTTCCGCCACGGTGACCGCACCGTCACCCGCACCGGCATCCGCACCGAGACTCCCCTTCCACGACCGCGGCCCGGTGAGCCGCGCCGTCATCTCGCATCTCACCGGAGTCGATCGTCACGCCGACCACGCCGCTCTCGCCGAAGAAGCCGCAGCGGCCTGCGCTGACGTCTCCCGTGACGACGACATCCAGCTCGCCCTCTTCGTGCTCTACGCATCCGCCTACGGATCACTGTCGGCACTCGATCCCGAGCTCGAGTGGGACCCGGCGCTCCTCGCGACCCGCCGCACGCTCGAGGCGGCGTTCGAGCGGGAACTGCGCGCGAGAATCCCGATGCCGGAGCTGCCGGAGCCGACCGTGGACGCCGTCGGGCGGGCGCTCTTCGCACTCGCCGAAGCGGACACCGGCCCGAGCCTCTCTCGTTACTTCGTGAAGAAGGCCACGAAGTCCCAGGCGCGGGAGATGCTCATCCAGCGCTCGGCGTACACGCTCCGCGAGGCGGACCCGCACTCCTGGGCGATTCCCCGACTCGACGGACGGGCCAAGGCGGCTCTGGTCGAGATCCAGTCCGACGAGTACGGCGGCGGCCGACCGCACCGCGTGCACGCCGCCCTCTTCGCGCGCGCCATGCGCGCAGCCGGCCTGGATGACACCTACGGCGCGTACGTAGACGATCTCCCCGCCGTCACCCTCGCGTCGCTCAACATGATGTCGATGTTCGGACTCAACCGTCGGCTCGTCGGATCGATCGTCGGTCATCTGGCCGCCTACGAGATGACCTCGTCCATCCCCTGCCGCCTGTATGCCGACGGTCTGCGCCGCCTGGACTTCCCCACCGACGTCACGGCGTACTTCGACGAGCACGTCGAGGCCGACGCCGTGCATGAGCAGATCGCCGCCCGAGACCTCGCAGGCAGCCTCGCCGAGGACCACCCGGAGCTGCTGCCAGACATCATGTTCGGTGCAGCCGCCTGCTTGACGGTGGACGGATGGGGAGGCGCACACATCCTGGAGGCCTGGTCGGCGGATTCCTCGTCGCTGCGCACGAGGGCGTCATCATGAGCGCGGACCACGAACCGGCGACGATCACTCCGTACCCGGACGGTCCGCTGCTCGTCCGCGGTGACGTCGAGCTGCACGCCGCCGACGGCACGCCGATCCCCTCCCACCGCCGCACGGTCGCGCTGTGCCGCTGCGGACTGTCGACCCTCAAGCCCTTCTGCGACGGCACACACAAGCCCGCAGGCTTCCGCACCGAGGACTGAAGGGGCCGCGCACTCAGGGCGTCAGCAGGGGATCGACACCCACCGCGAGGAACAGTGCGGCGAGGTAGACGATCGACGCGCGGAAGACGAGCATCGGGCGCAGCTCGCCACCCCGCCGAGCCCGTGACCGCATCAGCGACGCGGACACCACGAACCCCGCGCCCGCCCCCAGAGCCACCGTCCAGTACAGCAGGCTCACCTCCGCGACGAAGGGCAGGATGAGCGAGCACACGACCGTCACCACTGCGAAGCCGATCACCCTGATGGCGACGAACGACGGCGGGCGCGTGGCACCGAGCATGGGGACGCCGGCCCGGCGGTAGTCGTCTCGGTAACGGATCGAGAGCGGCCAGTAGTGCGCAGGCGTCCAGAAGAACACCACCAGGAACAGGATCACCGCCGGCCATTCGAGAGCGCCGCGCACCGCGGTCCAGCCGACGAGCACGGGCATGCACCCAGCGACCCCGCCCCAGACGATGTTCTGCTCGGTGCGACGCTTCAGCAGCAGGGTGTAGAAGACCACGTACAGCACGAGGCCGGCGGTGGACAACGCGGCGGGCAGGGGGCCGACGAAGGTGAGCATCCACCCCACGGAGGAGATTCCGAGCACGGTCGCGAAGATCAGACCGGCGCGCGCGGACACGACGCCCGTGACCAGGGGGCGCCGGGCCGTGCGCTCCATGACCGCATCGCTCTCGCGCTCGAAGTACATGTTGAACGCCCCGGCGGAACCGGCACTCAGTGCCCCGCCCACGAGCACCGCGCCCAGGAGAGCGATGTCGGGCCGTCCGTCGGCGGCGAACACCATGACGGGGATCGTGGTGACGAGGAGGAGTTCCAGGATGCGGGGTTTGGTCAGTTCGAGGTAGGCGCGAACGGTCCGCAGCACGTGTCGTCAGCCTTCCGGCCAGTAGTGACTGTCTGGCAGCGCGCGGGCACCGAAGATCGCCTGTCCGACGCGCACGCACGTGGCGCCCTCCTCGACGGCGATCTCGTAGTCCCCGGACATTCCCATCGACAGCTCGCCCGCCCCGATGAGGTCGGGCGCGTCTTCTCTGGCCTGGTCCCGCAGCGTGCGCAGCAGCGAGAAGCACTCGCGCACCCTGGCGTCGTCCGGGGTGAGGATGGCGAGGGTCATCAGTCCCCGCACGCGGAGCGTCCCATAGGAGGGCAGTGCCTCCAGGAACGCGGGAAGCTCCTCCGGTGGCATCCCGAACTTGGAATCCTCGGCCGAGGTGTTCACCTGCACGAAGACGTCGAGGCTGCGGCCGGCGGCCTGCAGACGTCGGTCGAGCGCCTCGGCCACCCGCAACCGATCGAGAGCCTGGAACTCGGTGGCGAACGCGGCCACATCTCTGGCCTTGTTGGTCTGCAGGTGCCCGATGATCGACCACGACACATCGAGGTCGGCGGTCTCCCTGTTCTTGCGCACCGCCTCCTGCACCTTGTTCTCGCCCAGCAGCCGCATGCCCGAGCGGATCGCGACGCGGACGCGCTCGGTCGGGACCGTCTTGCTCACCGGGAGCAGGGTCACCTCACGCGGATCGCGCCCCGCCCGCCGCGCTGCCTCGGCGATGCGCGATTCGACGCTCGCGAGGTTATGCCGGAAGTCGTCGACGGTGACCGCCGTGGGGTAGCGCTCGTCGGCGCCGATCGGTGCATCCAACTTTGACATAGGTCAAACACTAACATAGTCTTAGGCCGTTTCGTCGGCGATGTCCGCCGCTCACCACTGCTCACAGAAGGAGCCCCCATGTCCGCGCCCCGCGTGCTTCCCGATCACTCCTCCGCCCCGTTGCTGCTGACCGATGTGCCGGGACCGCGCAGTCGAGCCCTCCACGAGCGACGCAGGCAGACCGTCGCCCGGGGAGTCGGCAGCGTGCTGCCGGTGTACATCGCGCACGCGGACGGCCCCTGGGTCACCGACGTGGACGGCAATCGCCTCCTCGACCTCGGCAGCGGCATCGGCGTCACCACGATCGGACACGGGAATCCCGCCGCCGTCGCGGCCGCCGCCGCGCAGCTCGAGCAGGTGACGCACACGCTCTTCACCGTCACGCCCTACGAGGGGTACGTCAGGCTGGCCGAGCGCCTCTCCGAGAAGACCCCCGGCGATCACGAGAAGCGCTCGGTGTTCGTGAACTCGGGCGCGGAGGCCGTCGAGAACGCGGTCAAGATCGCTCGCAGGCACACCGGCAGGCGCGCGGTCGCCGCCCTCGACCATGCCTTCCACGGACGCACCAACCTCACTCTCGCCATGAACCACAAGG
Source organism: Microbacterium sp. Ag1 (assembly GCF_001005635.1). Taxonomy (NCBI): domain Bacteria; kingdom Bacillati; phylum Actinomycetota; class Actinomycetes; order Micrococcales; family Microbacteriaceae; genus Microbacterium; species Microbacterium sp. Ag1. Next base: position 3,335 of record NZ_LBCR01000028.1, on the reverse strand, counting down.
CCGCATACGGCACCGGATTCGGCCCCTTCTCGTCCGACATCCACCGCGTACCCAACTCCTACCCGTACCGGGACGGCCTCTCCGGGGAGCAGGCGGCGGAGCGCACGATCGCCCACCTCGAGCAGCGCATCGGCACCTCCGACCTGGCCGCCGTCATCGCAGAGCCGATCCAGGGCGAGGGCGGGTTCGTTGTCCCCGCCGACGGCTATCTGCCCGCACTGCAGGACTGGTGCACGCGCAACGGTGTGGTGTTCATCGCGGACGAGATCCAGACCGGGCTCGGACGCACGGGGACGTGGTTCGCGAGCGAGCACTTCGACGTCGTCCCCGACCTCGTCCTCACGGCCAAGGGCATCGCGGCAGGACTCCCGCTCGCTGGCGTCACCGGACGCGCCGACATCATGGACGCCCCCGACCCCGGCGGCCTCGGCGGAACCTTCGGCGGCAACCCCGTCTCCATCGCCGCGGCCCTGGCCGTGTTCGATGAGCTCGAGCACGGCCCCTTCTTCGCGGAAGCCCTGCGCATCGGAGGCAGCCTCCGGCAGCACCTCACCACGCTCGCCTCGCGCCACCCCGTGATCGGAGATGTGCGCGGGATCGGCGCCATGTACGCCTTCGAACTCGCCGATCCCGCCACCTCGCACCCCGCCGCGGGAGCCGCCTCCGCGATCGCGGCCTACGCGGCCCAGCACGGCATCCTGCTGCTGACGGCCGGCAGCGACGCGAACGTCATCCGATTCCTGCCGACTCTCACGACCACCGACGATCAGATCGAGGTCGCGGTGGATGTGATCGACCGAGCACTGGCGACACTCGCCTGACGACTCAGCCGGGTGCACCCGTCGCGTCGATGACGAGTGCGCCCTCCCGCCAGCGCACACGGTGGAGGTCGGGCACGACCAGGTCGGGGTCGCCTCCCGACGACGCCGCTCCGACCCCGACGACGAACCCGGCACCCGCCGCGCGCGCCGAGCGGATCCCCGGCACGGAGTCCTCGAACACGATGCAGTCCTCAGCGCGGCGCGCCAGCAGGTAGGCGCCGAGAAGATAGGGGTCGGGTTCCGGCTTCCCCCGGGGAACGTCTTCCGCCGCGACCAACGCCGGTGGAAGCGCGATACCGGCGCTGCGCAGCCGCGCCAGAGCCACGGCGCGGTTGCTGCTCGTCACCACCGCCCAGCGGTCGCGCGGAAGCGCACCCACCAGCCGCGACGCTCCTCCGACCTCCCGGGTGTGCACGGCCGCCTCGACCTCCAGCGCGACCAGTTCCGCCGTGGCCTCTTCCGCGGCCTCCCGCCCCACCAGGCCGGCCACGACCTCGCTCGGCCGCATGCCGTGCGGCGCATCGCGCAGGAAGTCGAAGGAGGGAGCATGCCGGCGGGCCCAGGCATCCCAGGCGGGCGCTGCGGCCAGGACCGAGTCCACGAGGACGCCATCGCAGTCGAACAGCAGTCCGGCCGGTCCGAACTCCCAGGAATCCCCGCTGCGCACGTGTGATAATTTTGGCATAGGTCAAAGCTAGCACCGGCACGGGGGGACCGCGCCGCGGAGGGGACACCAATGCCTAAGAGAATCGCCATCAACGGACTGGGCCGAATCGGCCGCAATCAGCTCCGACTTCTGCTCGCGCGTCGATCGGAGCTCGACCTCGTCGCCGTGAACGACCCGCGGGGGCCACGCGCCATCGCGGATCTCCTGCGCAGCGACGGCAGCAGCGGGCCGTCGACGCGCGGCGTGCGGTACGACGACGACCACCTCTTCCTCAACGGACACGCGGTCCGCATGCTCTCCGAGCGCGATCCGCTGCGGCTGCCCTGGCGTGAGCTCGGAGTCGACATCGTCATCGAGGCGACGGCGTCGGTTGCGGGGGCCGACGACGCACGCACGCACCTCACGGCCGGCGCGAAGAAGGTGGTCACGACGGTTCCGACTCCGGACGACGACGGCACCATCATGCTCGGGGTCAACGAGGACACCTACGATCCGACCCGACACCACGTCATCTCCAGCGCGTCCTGCACGACCAATTGCCTGGCCCCGGTCGCCAAGGTCTTCCACGAGGCGTTCGGCATCGACTCCGGCCTGATGACGACCATCCGTGCCGAGTCATCCGACCTCCAGGTGCACGACGCCCCCCACGCGGACCCGCGGTCCATGATGGGGAAGGAGGCGAAGGGCGGAAAGATCACGCCGCGCAGTGGAGGAGCCGCGTCCGCGATCGGTCGCGTCCTGCCCGAGCTCGACGACGGCCGACTCGACAGCTACACCCTGCAGGTGCCGGCCATCAGCGGTTCGATCACGCATCTCACGGTCACGGCGTCCCGACCGGTCACCGCCGACGAGGTCAGGACCGCATACGAGACGGCCGCGGAGGGCCCGCTCAAGGGGATCCTGCGCTGCGCCGACGATGAGATCGCGGTCGCCGGCACCGTGATCGATCCGCATTCCTCGATCCTCGACGCCGGTCTGATCCGCGTGATCGGCTCGCAGGTGAAGATCTCCGCCTGGTACGACGACGAGTGGGGATACTCGCACCGTCTCACCGAGCTGACCGAGTACGTCGCAGAAAGGCTGTCCGCATGACGATTCCCGAGCCGCGCGAGCGCACGGCGCTCGCGTTCCGCCACGTGCACTTCGAAGACCTCGGCATCCTCGGACCGCTCCTGCGCGAACGCGGCTTTCGCGTGGAGTACGTCGACCTCGGCACCGAGGCCATCGACATCGAACGCGTGGACGATGCCGATCTCATGATCGTGCTGGGCGGCCCGATCGGGGTGCACGACGCCGATACGTACCCGCTCCTGCACGCCTCGAAGGAGGCCGTCGCCCATCGGCTCCGCTCCGGCAGGCCGCTGCTGGGGGTATGCCTCGGAGCACAGCTGATCGCCGAGGCGCTGGGGGCGCAGGTGCACGCGACCGGTCAGGTCGAGATCGGCTACGCACCGCTCGACCTGACCGAGGACGGCCTCGATTCACCGCTGCGCGCACTCGACGGCATGCCCGTGCTGCACTGGCACGGAGACGCATTCACGATCCCGGCCGGATCTCGCCGACTGGCGTCCACCCCCGGGTTCCCGAACCAGGCGTTCAGCACGGGCACCGTGCTCGCCCTGCAGTTCCACCTCGAGGCCGACCACCGCGCGATCGGGAGCTGGCTGATCGGCCACGCGCACGAGCTGCATCACAACGGTATCGACCCGCGCATCATCCGCGAGGACGCGAGAGCCTACGGGCCGGAACTCGAGAGGGCGGCCCGCTCCGCCATCGCGACATGGCTGGATTCCGTCGAACTGCCCGCTCCCACCGCCTGACCGCGACGCAGACGAAGGGGCCGGGTC